>JAITBX010000229.1 GCA_031283405.1 Burkholderiales bacterium
TCAAAAACGGCAATCCAAGTGACGATTATGCCAAAAACCAAGCTCTTGATGATGCCGTTAACCACATCCGTCCGAAAATCGACTGCCGACTGCATGTTGCTCCAGTAAGCGCCGCTGTCCAGCCCGATCAACTGAACGCCGACCAGATAGCCGCCGAAAACGCCGGCGGCAGAAAACAGCGCCGCCAAAAGCGGCATCGAAATCACGCCGCCCCAAAACTTCGGCGCCACCACTCGCGCCAGCGGATCGACCGCCATCATCTCCATCGCCAGCAGTTGTTCCGTCGTTTTCATCAAACCGATTTCGGCGGTCACCGCGCTGCCTGCCCGACCGGCGAACAACAGCGCCGCCACGACCGGCCCCAGCTCGCGCACCAGCGACAGCGCAACCATCGTGCCGAGCGCTTCGCTGGAACCGTAGCGGTTCAAAATGTCGTACCCCTGCAAACCCAGCACCATCCCGACGAACAGCCCCGACATCAGAATGATCACCAGCGACAGCACACCGGCGAAATAAATTTCGCGCAACGTCAACGGCGCGCGCAAAATCGCCGCCGGCGTTTGCCGCAACACCGCGACAAAAAAGCGCGACGCAAAACCCAGCCGCATAATCGCCAGCCGCACACTTGCGCCCAAGCGTTCCAACAGGTCAAGCACGCTATTCATCTCAAGCGCCCTGCCCCAAAAAATCTTCAGCCAGCGACGGCGCTTTCACATGCAGCGGCACCGGCCCATCGTCCTCGCCGTTGACAAATTGCTTGACAAACGGATCGGCAGAAGCGCGAATCTCCGCCGGCGTTCCTTCGGCGATGATGCCGCCCGCCGAAATGAAATAAATGTAATCGACGATATTGAGCGACTGATAAATATCGTGCGTGACGATGATCGACGTAATCCCCAGCGCATCGTTCAGCCGCCGGATCAATCGGCTCACCACACCCAGCGAAATCGGATCGAGGCCAGTGAACGGCTCGTCGTACATCATCAGCGACGGATCGAGCGCAATCGCCCGCGCCAGCGCCACCCGCCGCGCCATCCCGCCGGACAATTCGCTCGTTTCCAGATGCGCCGCTCCGCGCAAACCAACGGCGTTGAGCTTCATCAACACCAGATCGCGGATCAGCGGCTCCGGCAAATCCGTGTGCTCGCGCAACGGAAACGCCACATTGTCGAACACCGGCATATCGGTAAACAGCGCGCCGAACTGAAACAAAAAACCCAGCCGCCGCCGCAGCGCATACAAACTCGCCTTGTCCAAATCCGGCACCGATTGACCGTTCACGATGACCCGTCCGGCAGCAGGCTTCACCTGCCCCGCCAAAAGCCGCAAAACCGTCGTCTTGCCGCACCCTGAGCCGCCCATGATCGCCACCACCCTGCCGCGCGGAATCCGCATCGAAATGCCGGACAAAATCAACCGCGACGGCGTATAGCCGAACGTCACATCGGACAACGACGCCGCTTCATCGGAAGCCTGAGACGCGCGGGAGGGCGGAATGAAAGACACCGGAGAAAACCTGAACGGGGGAAACGAATGAAAAGGAATATTGTAGCCGCCCCGCCCATTCAGGGCAAATAGGCGCGGATTGAGCCTTGATGCGGTGCTTCGGAGACAAGGCAGGCCTTGTCTCTATACCCTCTCATTTTTTCGCGCATAAACATAGGGGCGCGGCGCGCCGTGCCCCTACATCCTAATGCCTGTTGCCTGCAAGGGCAGGTTTGAAACCCGCCCGTACATTTGATATCTGATATCTGATGCCTGATACTCACGCTTTCTGCGTTTCGTAAACGGCTTCGCTCTCGCGCGTGGTCGGTGTTTTCGACGCTAGCGCCGTGCGGATCGGTTTGATCGACGCGATGAGCATGGCGATGACCACCAGCATGAACAAGCCCGTCAATGTTGCGTTGACGTAATCGTTGGTGATGATTCGCTGCATTTGCTCCATCGACTTGGCCGGCGCGAGGATGTTGCCTTGCGCGGCTGCGCCGGCAAATTTCTTCGCATGCGCCAAGAAGCTGATGGCGGGGCTGTCGTGGAACAGTTTCTGCCAGCCTGCGGTCAGCGTCGTAATCAGCAGCCACAACATCGGAATCAGCGGTACCCAGACGTAGCGCTCTTTCTTCATCTTGACCACCACGCTGACGGCGAGAACCAGCGCGATGCCGGCCAGCATTTGGTTGGCGATGCCGAACAACGGCCACAGGGTATTGATGCCGCCTAACGGATCGACCACGCCTTGATAGAGGAAATAGCCCCAAGCTCCGACTGCAATCGCTGTCGCGATGAAGTTGCCGAACCACGAAGCGGAACGTCCCCACTCGGTTTTGACCGCGCCGAAGATGTCCTGAATCATGAAGCGGCAAACGCGCGTGCCGGCGTCCACCGTGGTGAGAATGAACAGCGCTTCAAACAGAATGGCGAAGTGGTACCAAAAAGCCATCATCACTTTGCCGCCCAACACCGACGAGAAGATGTGCGCCATTCCGACCGCCAGTGTCGGCGCGCCGCCGGCGCGTCCCAGAATCGTTGCTTCGCCGATGTGTTCCGCCGTCTCCTGCAAAATTTCCGGCGTGACCACGAAGCCCCAGTTGGAAATCGCTTGCGCCGCGTCGGTCACGGTGCTTCCGATCACTGCCGCCGGCGCGTTCATCGCAAAATAAACGCCCGGCTCCAGCACGCACGCCGCCACCATCGCCATGATGCCGACGAAGGACTCCATCAACATTGCGCCGTAACCGATGGCGCGAATGTGGCTTTCTTTTTCAACCAGTTTCGGCGTCGTTCCCGACGAGATCAATGAGTGAAAACCGGAGACTGCACCGCAAGCAATGGTGATGAACAGGAACGGGAAAAGGTTACCGGCGAACACCGGGCCGCTGCCGTCGATAAAGCGCGTCACGGCAGGCATCTGCAAATCCGGCGCTGCCACCATGATGCCCAACGCCAGCGCCACGATGGTGCCGATCTTGAGAAACGTTGACAGATAATCACGCGGCGCCAGTAGCAACCACACCGGCAACACCGAAGCGACGAAGCCGTAGATAATCAGCGCCCACGCCAGCTCGGTTCCCTTGAGCGTGAAATACGAACCGATGCTGCTCTTGGCGATGTCGCCGCCGAAATAAACGCTCAACATCAACAACATGAAGCCGATAATCGAAACTTCGGCGACTTTGCCGGGACGCAGGAAGCGCATATAAACGCCCATGAAAAACGCGATCGGCAAGGTCATCGCAATCGTGAAGGTTCCCCACGGACTACCGGCCAGCGCCTTGACCACGACCAGCGCCAACACCGCCAGAAGAATAATCATGATCATGAAAATACCGATCATCGCAATGATGCCCGGCACATGACCCAATTCGGCGCGCACCATCTCGCCCAGCGAGCGCCCGTCGCGTCGCATCGAGATGAACAGAATCATGAAATCCTGCACCGCGCCCGCAATCACCACGCCAGCCAGCAGCCACAGCGTTCCCGGCAGATAACCCATCTGCGCCGCCAGCACCGGCCCGACCAGCGGCCCCGCACCGGCAATCGCCGCGAAATGGTGGCCGAACAACACATAACGGTTGGTCGGCACATAATCGAGGCCGTCGTTGCGACGATACGCTGGCGTCAGCCGTGCATCGTTCAACTCCATCACTTTGCGGGCGATGAAGATACTGTAAAAACGGTAAGCGATCAGATAAGTGCAAACGGCGGCAGTGATCAGCCAGATGGCGCTGATGGTTTCACCTCTGTTCAGCGCAACCGTTCCCAGCGATATGGCGCCGACCACCGCGACAACACCCCAGATTAGCCATTGTTTGAGATTATTCACGACTTCCCTCCTCATTGATTGAAATGTGCAAATGCGCTGTGCCCGATGCGACAAGACGTTCAGCATGAACGGCCTTGCGGGCTGCCCATAACGGTGCATTCTGCGCCTGAGGATTCGGCCTCGTCAACATTTTTTACAAAACAAAAAAGTGAAGAAAACAACGCTGATGACAATAGTTGTTGTTTCAAAACAGTGGTATGAATTTTATAGATTGTAAATGCGTAAGTTGGCGGTAAACGTAGCGAACCCCAACAGGTCGATGTGCAATCAGGTATCAGGCATCAAACCCTCTCCCTTGCGAGAGAAGTTGGAATAGAATTGTAGGGGCGGCATTCTGCCGTCCGCTCTTCGTCATTCTACGCGAAGCGAAGCGGAGTCGCAGAATCCATGCCGCTCTTCCT
>JAITBX010000015.1 GCA_031283405.1 Burkholderiales bacterium
CTTCCCGTAAAAATCCTATGATCTGTTCTTCCGAAAACCTCTTCTTCATTTCCAATCTCCTTTGTCTTTGGGATTGGACTCTAATTCCAGCCGCTACTCAATTCCGGGGGGACGTCGGGCGGCGCGGCGGAAACGCGCTCTCGCGGAACAAGCGCATTGGTGTCGGGCAACCACGCAAAGGAATAACCGGAAGATTCTTTCCAGACAAAAACGGCGTGCCCCTTGAAAGCTCTCGCCTCGAAGTTGGAGCCTGCCTCGCCGCAAGCAGCTTGGCAAATGCTGTTTGCCAGAACCATAACAGCAAGAATGAACGCGGCTTGGATTTTCCTCATATGAAGCGCTCCGTTCAATCGAATAGCTGCATGAGTTACTCGTCCTCAACAAATCGCGCAACCTTGCCGCCGCATTTCTTGCATTTCCCTCTCAGGACGAACCCTAGGCTATCATCGTGAATATCGTAATCGACAATGGTGGTGGCGTTGCCACAATTACCGCACCAGACGTTGGTGAGAATTTTATTTTGCAGGGTTTTGTTCAGCTTGCTCCACTTGCGCAGAGCGGCCATATTTGTGACCATCGCTCACCTCTTTTACTACGGCACAAACGCGGCTTTCAATTTCTTCGGAACCGCGACATTCTTCAGTCGCACATAGCGCGGCACGCCGTCCTTGAACGGCGGCGGCGCTTCGCCGCGAATCAGCGGCGTCAGATAAGCGCGCGCTTTGTCGGTAATCCCGTAGCCGTCGCGGGTGATGAAATTTTTCGGCAGCATCTTTTCGTGGTTGGCGATTTTCGCCAGCGCCATCGGTTCGATTTTCCAGCGATACGGTGTTTCCGATGTGCGCACAATCGCTGGCATCACCGCGTTGTGTCCGGCGAGCGCCAGCTTCACGGCGGCACGACCGACGGCGTAGGATTGTTCGAGGTCGGTCTTTGACGCTAAATGACGCGCCGCTCGTTGCAGGTAATCGGCGACCGCCCAGTGGTATTTGCAGCCCAGTTTTGCTTTGATGAGTTGCGCGATTTGCGGACCGATACCGCCCAGTTGCGCATGGCCGAACGCATCGCGCGTACCGGCTTCAGCCATCAGTTTGCCAGAGGCGTCGCGCAATCCTTCCGACACGCCGATGCAGCAATAGCCGAACGTATCAACTTTGTTGCGCACGGCGGTGAGGAATTTCGTTTCGTCGAACGCGATTTCCGGGAAAAGCAACAGCAGCGGAATCGGCGTGTCTTTATCGGCGGCGAGACCGACGGCAGCGGTGATCCAACCGGCGTGGCGTCCCATTACCTCCAACACGAAAATCTGCGTCGAGGTTTTGGCCATTGATGCCACATCGAATGCCGCTTCGCGCATCGACGTTGCAACATACTTGGCCACCGATCCGAAACCGGGACAGTTGTCGGTCAATACGAGATCGTTGTCCACGGTTTTCGGCACATGAATCGCCTGCAACGGATAACCCAGCTTTTCGGCGATTTGCGAAACTTTGAGGCAGGTGTCAGCTGAATCGTTGCCGCCGTTGTAGAAAAAATAACCGATGTCGTGAGCGCGAAAAACTTCAATCAGTCGCTCATATTGCGCGCGCGATTCGTCGATTCCCTTCAGTTTGTAGCGGCACGAACCGAAAGCGCCCGACGGCGTATGTTTCAATGCTTTGATGTCTCCGACGCTTTCGTGCGACGTGTCGATCAAGTCTTCGGTCAGCGCGCCGAGAATGCCGTTACGGCCGGCATAGACTGCACCGATTTTATCTTTGTGCGCGCGCGCCGTTTCGATCACACCCGCCGCGCTGGCATTGATAACAGCGGTGACGCCGCCGGATTGAGCGTAAAACGCATTGCGCTTGGTTTTTTGTTTTGCGTTTTGTGTTTCGCGCGGTTTGTCCGCGCTTCTTTTCTTCATGGGTTCTCCGAACGATTTTTGTATTCAACCTTCGCCGCGGACGGTCATACCGCCGTATCGTGTAGCGATGCCCGATTGACTTGTCCGAGCAAGCGCCGTCCCGGCGGATAATCCGGCTGCAACGTCAACGCTCTCTCGGCGCAGGCGCGCGCTTCCTCTCGGTTATCTTGTTCCAAATACAGTTGCCCCAAGTTGCAAAGAAACGCCGGATCGTAAGGCCGTATTTGCGTTGCCAGCGCTTGCGTTGCCAGTGCCTCCGCAGAATGCCCTTGCATCCGCTCGACCATCGCCCGCACGTTCAACGCCCACGGGTCGTTGAAACTCAACGCCAGAACCTTTTCGATTTCGGCGAGCGCTTCGCTCCAATGCTCTTTCTGCGCTGCCGTCGCCGCTTCCTGCAGCAATGGTTCGGTCTGGGCGATCAATGCTTCGTGCTTCGCCTGCCATTTTTCGTAAACGCGGTCGCGGAAGCGGACAAAGCGATCGGGATCGTGATTGCGTCCCCCCGCCGTTCCCGATGAACCGGCATCGACGTACCACAGATAACTTTGTATCGGTTCGAAATAAAACTTCGTGCATTGCGCGCATTGCAAAAAGAAATCCCAATCTTCGTGAATGTCGAGCGACGGATCGAAATGGCAACCGGCTTCAATCAACGATTTGGAAACCAGCGTTGCTGACAGGTGAATGAAATTGCGCGTGTACAGTTCTACCAGCGCACATGGCTGACCGAACGGTTCACGGTGACCGTCGTTGAACACGGCTTGCGCCAGCGAGTGAACGACGCGAGCGCCGCCGGCGCGGGTCGTCGCATCGACCAGATTGGCGATGTGTTCCGGCAGAAATTCATCGTCGTCGTCAAGAAACGTGAACCATTCGCCGGTTGCTGCTTGTACGCCGACATTGGCTGCCAGCGGCCGCGACAATTTCGTTTCGGAAGTCACCAGTCGCAACGGATGCGGCCCGACATGATTTTCCAGCGGCGGATGGGAAGGACCGCAAGCGGCCACCACCAGAATTTCCAAGTTCGGCCAGGTTTGAGCGGCAAGAGATGCCAGCGCCGAGGCGAGACTTTCCCGCGCCACGCTGCGAACGATAACGGAAACACGAGGTGAATTCATTTTTTGCCCTTACGATTTCAGCGCGGCCAGGCAGGCGTCACGAATGGCGTCAACGCTGCCGACGCCGGCCACTTTTCGGTAACGCGGCGCTTGCGCGTCGTTGCTCTTGGCCCAGTCGCCGTAGTACGTTACCAGCGGCGCTGTCTGCGCGTGATAAACCTCAAGACGCTTTTTGACGGTTTCTTCGCGGTCGTCGTCGCGCTGAATCAGCGGTTCGCCGGTTTCATCGTCCTTGTCGGCGACTTTCGGCGGATTGAATTTGACGTGATAGACGCGCCCCGACGCCGCATGAACGCGCCGACCGCTCATTCGTTCGACAATCTCCGCATCGGGCACCGCAATTTCCAGCACGTAATCGATGGCGACGCCGGCATCTTTCATCGCTTCGGCCTGAACAATCGTGCGCGGAAAACCGTCGAAAAGATAACCGTTGACGCAATCCGGCGCTTTCAGCCGTTCGCGCACCAGCCCGATGATGATTTCGTCGGAGACCAGCCCGCCGCTGTCCATCACAGCTTTCGCCGCCAGCCCCAACGGCGTTTGCGCTTTGACCGCCGCGCGCAACATGTCGCCGGTAGAAATTTGCGGAATGCCGAAGACTTCCTTGATAAACCCGGCCTGGGTTCCTTTGCCCGCGCCGGGCGGGCCTAACAAAATGAGCCGCATCTGACCTTTCCTTCATCGTGAACAGAAATCATCTCCGCCATGACGCCCCCTGAACAAGTCGCCGCGCCGTGTGCATTTGCGGAATCGGGCGGTCTGTTGCGTTGCAAATCCTCGCCGTAGTCCCCACTATGGCTTTGGTTTGCGCCTTGCAGCCCATCCCGATCCGCAGCGCACACTTACCGCTCGACTTATTCAGAAGCTCCCTTGGGCGCATTATGCCGATCTGCCGATTTTCTCTGTTAAGCGCCATCGGGTCAACCATTGACGCGATTTTGGCGGGCGGCGCTTCAATTGCCGTGTGTTTGTGCCCACAGTTGACGCGCCAGCGCCAAATCTTCCTCGGTGTCGATCCCCGGCGCCGGCGTTTCTCCGGCAATCTCGACGACGATCCGGTAACCGTGCCACAGCGCCCGCAACTGTTCGAGTTTTTCGACGGTTTCGATCGGCGCCGTCGGCAGCGCCGGAAACAGCCGCAGGAAAGAGACGCGATAAGCGTACAGCCCGTAGTGCCGGTACAATGGATGTTCGGGCGGATACGTCGAAAGGATTACGTCTTTCGCTGCGTTTTCCATCACTGCGTTTTCCATTATCGCATCGCGCGCAAACGGGATCAGCGCCCGACTGAAATACAGCGCGTAACCGAGATGGTCGAGCACCACCTTGACTATATTCGGATTGCGCGCCTCGGCCGGCGAAGAAAGCGGGTGGCAAGCAGTCGCTATCGCCGCGTCTTCATGCAGCGCCAGCTTTTCGGCAACGCGCTCGATCAACGCCGGCGCCAGAAAAGGCTCGTCGCCCTGAACGTTGACGACGATGCTGTGGTCGGGCAAGCCCAGCGCGTTCACCGCTTCGGCAAGCCGGTCGGTGCCGGTCGGATGATCGGCGCGCGTCATCAGCGTTTCGATGCCGGCGTCGGCGACGATTTTCGCAATCCGCGCGTCGTCGGTCGCCACGACCACCCGCGCACGCTTCACTCGCGCCGCCTGCTGCGCGACGCGCACCACCAGCGGCGCGCCGCCGAGATCGGCCAAGGGCTTGCCCGGCAAACGGGCCGAAGCGAAACGGGCGGGAATGATGATGGTGAATGACATGAAAAAAAGAATAACGATCAAACTATAATAATTATAGCGGTATCGTGAAGCGCTTCAACGGTTAGGGCGTTTTTGATTGCGCATGCTCTTATTCCTCCTCTCCTGTCCTTCGGGTGCCTCCTTTTTCAAAGGGGGTGGCGCGCAGCGCCAGAGGTTTGCTTCCATTTCCTCCATCCCCTTATTTGTCTGTACGACGCCGTCCGACAAAATCGGACAAGCTCCTCCGAAGGATCAAAAGGCCGCGTTACAGCGCAAGTATATCTAGGCTACGCGAACACTGGCACGGTTCGCGCAACGGATCGAGGCGATTGGCGGACAACGATGAAAGCGACAAAAATTATTCCGCCGATCGCTCGAATTCTTTCCTCTGGCGGCCAAGCGCCTTGTCAATCTTCGTCATCTCTTTCGTCAGGTAACGAATATCAACGTTGATGACGTTGCCGATGACAGGATTTTCTTTCAGGTCTCCGATGGCTTTGGTATGTTTCTTTTTGCATTTCGGACATTCGATGCTTACGTCTTTTGCGTTTATCAGGCTCATGGCGGTTCCTTTCGCTGGAAAAATAGTGCTTGGTTACTCCATTCTAGCACTGCGAGCCGCCACTTTTTTCAGGCCGAATCGCGCTCTATACCCCCACGGCGGCTTCGCTGCCACCTTATTTAGAAAAAAGGAGCTTTAAATTGACGAAGCGCGAGCGTTATTCGGTTTTTTATCGTCAACGCAGCGCGTCAACCTCGGCCTGATCGAGTTTACGCGCTTCATCTTCAAGCATGACCGGAATGCCGTCGCGAATCGGGTAAGCGAGTTTGGCGCTTTTTGAAATCAATTCCTGACGTTCGGCATCGTAGATCAACGCCCCGCGAGTCACCGGGCAAACCAGAATTTCCAGCAGTTTGAGATCGAGCGTTGCTGAGGCTGTGCTTTCGGTTGTGTTTTCATTCATCGGGTTTTTCCTCGTTTCGTGGCGCGCAAAGTTTCTTCGATCAAATGCAGCAGTTCCGGCGGTATCGCGCTGACTATCGGCAGATACCAGCAGCGCTCGTCGGCGATCGTCGCGCATTTGACCGCATCTTTTTCCGTCATCAAAATCCAGCGCGCCGAAGGCAACGCCAAATCCGCCGCCGAAAAACGGTGGTGGTCGGCAAACGCTTGCGTCGTAGCTCTGATGCCGAGGCGTTGCACGGTTGCAAAAAAACGTTCGGGATGGCCGATGCCGGCGACTGCGTGAACATCTTTTTCCTTCGCAAAAAATGTGCTGTCGCGTTGCTCATCGGGCTTGGCGACGTTACGCCACGTTTCCGCTTTCAGTGTTTGCCGGAAGGCCGGCGTGCCGAAGCTGTCGCTGAATGTCGGCATTTGCGTTTCTTCCGCATCGGCCATCGTCGTGAACACTATCGCATTCACTCGCGCCAATCGTTGCGGCGGTTCGCGCAACGGCCCGGCGGGCAACAGCAAGCGATTACCGAGCTGACGCTTGCCATCGAGCAAAGCGATTTCCAGCGTTCGCGCCAAGCGATAATGTTGCAGCCCGTCGTCGGAAATGAGGGCGTCGATCTCAGGATGCGTTTTGAGCAACGCCTTTCCGGTAGCAACGCGGTCGCGCCCTATCGCTATCGGAACGCCGGCGCGCACGATCAGCATCGCTTCGTCGCCGACTTCATTCACATTGTTGTTAATATCGACGCAAACGATTTCGCCGCGCGCGCCAGCTTCGCCACCGTAGCCGCGACTGATGACTCCTGGTCGAAAGCCGCGCGTCGACAACGCTTTTGCCAGCGCAATCACGAATGGCGTTTTACCGGCGCCGCCGACGGTAATGTTGCCGACGACGATCACCGGAACCGGCAAGGTGACGCTATGAAGCCAACCGCGCCGGTACAGTGAAACGCGAACCGCCGCCAGCGCGCGAAAAAGCAGCGAGCACGGCCACAGCAACCACGCCAACCACGTCGGCTGCGACGAATACCAAATTTTCAACAAGGCTTGCGACAGTTCCATCGGCGGTTTCCGACCGCGTCAGGAACCCGGAAGGCGCGTGGCAAAGGTGATTCTCGGCAGATCGGCAAGCCGCGCCGCTTCCATCACGCGAATCACCGATTGGTGCGAAGCGCTGGCGTCGGCGTTGATGATCACCACCGGGTCTTTGCCGTCCGCCGCCGCTGTTTTCAGCATCGCGGCGAAATCTTCGATCGTCGAAAAACGAAACACTTGTTTGTTGATCACATAATTGCCTTGCGCGTCAACGCCGACATTGATTTCAACCGGCTTCGTTTCCGGCTTGTCGGCGTTGGCTTCGGGCAACGTGATCTGCAATTCGCTGATGCGCTGATACGTGGTGCTGACCATCAGAAAAATCAGAATGACCAGCAGCACGTCGATCAACGGAATGAAATTGATCTCAGGCTCATCGCGCATCCGGTAACCGCGCAGATTCATGGCGTCACCTTTGCTTTCTTAGCGGGCGGGAGGCGCGGCATGCACCGCATCGACCAGCCGGATCGCCTCGCGCTCCATCTCGACGATGTAAGACTCGACCAGCGCGCGGAAATAGCGATAGAAAATCATGCACGGAATCGCGATCATCAAGCCGAGCGCCGTGTTGTAAAGCGCCACCGAAATGCCGTGCGCCAGTTGCACCGGATTGGCGCCGGTCACCGTCGTCGAGCCGAAAATCTCGATCATCCCGATCACCGTTCCGAACAAGCCCATCAGCGGCGCCATCGCGGCAATCGTTCCCAGCGTCGTCAGAAAACGGTCGAGGCGATGCGTGACCACGCGCCCCACTTCTTCGATCGCCTCTTTCATCACCACCCGCGGCGACTGCGCATTGGCCAGACCGGCGGCGATGATTTGTCCGAGGGGGCCGCGTTGCGCCGTTTGCGTCAGCAATTGCGTGCTCATGCCTTTCTTGCGGTATTCATCGAGCACTTGATTCACCAGCCCGGGGGGAATGATGTTGGCTCGGCGCAAGGTCCAGAAACGCTCGATGACGATCGGCAGCGCGATGACCGAGGCCAGAATCAGAAACCAGATCGGCCAACCGGCGGCCTGAATAATTTCCCACACGATGCTTCTCCAACTGAAAATATCGACAATTTAACGCGCCGACATGATTTCGGCAAGAGCGTGGGTAGCAGGAGGCAGGAATCGGAGGTGTGGGGGCGACCGTCCTTGGGCGCTCGCAAAGGGTGGAATCAGAACCCTAGGGGCGGCATTTTGCCGCACCTACGGCTTCTTTCTTCATGGGAAAATTTGAATTGTTCAGGGCGGGCTCATTAAGGGCAATCATTTTTGCATAGGAGAAAACCGCTGAAAGCCAGATGCCCCTTTCTTGCTTTCGTGTCACGCAAGCAGAAGACTTTGTTTGGAATATGACGGAAAGCGTAACTCAAAATAAAAAACGGGACGCCGCCCACGGCAACCCGCGATTTTGACGGGCGGCAGGATACCGCCCCTGCGGAAATTTACGGGCGCATTCCTCTTCCGCATAAACGCAGGGGCGACCGAGGGTGGTCGCCCCACATCTCCCTGCCACTCTGCCTTATTGGAGTTTGGCGAGAGCGACTGTGCGGTTCACATTATCGACGTTGTATTGGAACGTTGCCGTCGTCGCCGATGTAAACGTCAATGTGGCCGTTCCCACTTGGGTTTTGGTGACTCTG
>JAITBX010000027.1 GCA_031283405.1 Burkholderiales bacterium
ATCGACTCCGTTGCCGGGATGACGCCGTTTGAGGCTGATGAGTATCGCGGCAAGGTGGCGGACGGAACGATCAAGGAGCAGGCGGACGCGGAAATCGCCAAGTACGTTGACGAGATCAAGGCCGACGCGCCCATGAACGCGGTGCGCAGCAAGGTATTTGGTCAACTGGAGGGCGTCAGACACATCAGCAAATACACCAAAGCGGAAAACCTGCTGCAAGCGTCGGCGGTAGCGCGCATGTATCAGCGCTTGGCCGATCGCCTCAACGAGGGCGCGCCGGAGGATCAGCACAAAACGGCGGAGGACTATTGGAACGAGCGCCCGATGCGGTTGGTCAGCGATGCGATACGGGAGAATCAGACTCTTGGGCAGCGCAAGACGACGGTCGAGGCTGAGACTGAGCGCTGGCGGACGGGGTTGCAGGGGCTTGGGTCATGGCGCGACGCCAGCACGGCCAACATGCGCACTCCCGTGGTGCTGTATCACATGGGAGAGAAAAACCCGACACTCTCTTTGTCGGCTTCGTATCTCGACAAGGTTGTAAACAAACATCCCGATGTTCCGCCTGAAGTTCTGCAAAACCTGCCCGCCCTGCTGCATGATCCTGTCGCCGTGTTCCCGCATCAAGAGGGCGGCTTAAACGTTCTTATTGACGCAAAAACGGAAAACGGCGATCCGATGGTTGTCGGTGTGCGCGACGGAAAAATCAGAACGATAACTCCTGTCAACGGAGAAGAGGTCAGAACCGGCAACGATGTTCTGCTCGACAGAATCGAGGAGGCGCTCAAGGTCAAGAAGGGCGGCGTCAATACGCGGGTTTACTATCGCGGCGTTTCTGAAAACAATGAACCCGCGAGAAGTCCAGAAATGGAGGGCGCGGGTTCAGCTACGGCTCGGGCTAATGCACCATTGTCATTAGGGGAGTTGTTCCGTCAGCGCCGCAATGTTACCACAAGAGAGAAACTTGTCAACACTTACGGAGAGCACTATTACCAGCACGCCCATGACATAGGAGATATTTCCGCGCTGGCGGATGTCGGCATCGAATACCGTATAAAAGAAGATGGCGGCGTTGAGTTTTTTCGTACAGGCAAACCCGATGAAACCGTTGACGTTGACAACATTCTTGATGCCGCCCTTGATTCACATGAGTTAGGCGATGATGGGAAGGTTACGACAATAAAAGCCGACGCCAAAGACGTTGCAGCTGCCGACGCGGCAAAGAGAATCATTGACGCCAATCATCGGGGAGACAAAGCGGTGAATCGCGCTTATCGTTAACTCTCCTTTTGAGTCGGGATGACTATGGTCAAGAGTTGCGTTCTCAAACAGCTTGTCAACGTTAGCAACAGCAAGCAAATGGCTTTCGAGAGATTCAGACTTTTTGATAGCAGAATCGCTGGTCATCTTTGCAAGGTTGCGTTTCGATACCACCCCCACAAAACCGCTGTCCGCATTGGTAATCTGCTTGCCAACAAACGTCCCTGCACGTTCTCTCGCTTCAGCGAGCATCGCCGCTTTCCGCTCCGGCGTAGCGCGCTCGACAATCTGGTGCGCGTCACCAGTGGACGATTGATAAAACCGGTTCAACATCTCGATCGACTTGTCGTCGAAGATCACGAAATTGTGGCTGCCTTCTCCCTTGCTGCGCGATGAACCGTCAAGATAGCGGATACCCTTGATGCCGGCACGATTCAGAAATTCGCTGGCAGCTTGCTCATCTGGTATTCTTCCGGCATAACCATCGACGCCATACCTGCCAAATGATTTTGCAATCTCACGATAAACCTGTTCTCCGGAGCCCGTGCTTCCGTTCAGAACAAGATCGCCTTTTTCATTTCTGTACGCGATACTATGATCGTCGTAGCCTTCCCTTGCAGCCTGTTCTGCAATTGCTTTCAGGTGTTCCGGCGAAGGCTTGTTGTCCCAATCCAAAAGCTCATGGTTTTCGGGAATGTTGACCTCGTAGAGCTTTCCTAATCCGCTGTTTAATTTTTTTCTGTAGTGCTCCGCCACATCCTTGTTGCCCGCAAAGTACAACCCCCAGCCGTAAGCCTGAGCACCTTCGCCGATGCCGATATGGTCGAGCATGAAGCGCTCGAATTCGTGCGGGGAGCCGTGCCAGGCGGATTGAAAAAACAGCTTTTCTCCGACGCCTTTTATACCGCGCGAGAAATCAACCGCCGCGTTGAGCATATCAGAAAGCTCGCCTCTGTAAGCGTGTCCTTCCACCCAGTTGTGATCCGTAGGCGTGTGCAATCCGGATTGGTTTCCGTGATCGGCAAACCGCAGTTTCAGCGTTTCGCCCTCCCTCGCGGCGGCTGAGCCTTCCGGCGGATTGATATAGAGATATTCGCTGAAAGATGTTGCGCCTTTGTGCGGTCTTCCGCCATCAAAATCCACCCCAAGGCTTTCCAGATAAGCCGTCGCCGCGTCAAACGCCTGTCCGGCAGTGGCACTTCCGTCTATATCGTCAAGCGATGACGGCAAAGGAAGGTCTGCACCCCGATATGGTGGCGGAGTTGAAAGGATTCGATTCCGGAGACAAGATGGTCAGGGAATTGCTCAAGGCCGAGCCGCCGGAGAAGGCCATCGCCGATTTGACGGACGCCAAGATGATCGAGCGCTACGGCGAATTGTCAACGCCGAAAGCGGTGGCGCTGAAGATAAAGAAAAGCAAGCGGCGAAAAAAAATGTCTGCCGTAGCGTACAATCTCACCCGTCAATCTGCGCAACAAAGATCGCCGTTACATTTTTCACACCGCTCGCTTCCGCCATCACCTCACGAAAACCCATGCTTCCCATTTCTCCCGCCGATAATAGCAACGCCAACACCCCCCCTTCCCTGCCGCCGCTGCGCAAGCGCTGGTACAAGGTGTTGTACATCCAGGTGTTGATCGCCATCGTGGCCGGCATCATGCTCGGCTGGCTCTATCCCGACCTCGGCAAAGACATGAAGCCGCTGGGCGATGCTTTCATCAAACTGGTCAAAATGATTATCGCGCCGGTCATCTTCCTGACGGTGGTCACCGGCATCGCGGGCATGAGCAATTTGCGCGCGGTCGGGCGCATCACCGGCAAAGCGCTGATTTATTTCCTGTGCTTTTCCACGCTGGCGCTCATCGTCGGGATGGTCGTCGCCAATGTCGTGCAACCGGGCGCGGGAATGAACATCGACCCCGCTTCGCTCGATCCGTCCAAGGTCAGCGGTTATCTCAAGAAAGCGCATGACTCCACCGTTACCGGCTTTCTTCTGAACATCATTCCGGAAACGCTGATAAGCCCGCTGACTTCGGGCGACGTATTGCAAGTGTTGTTCGTCGCCATTCTGTTCGGCATCTCGATCGCGCTGGTCGGCGAACGGGCGCGTCCGGTATTCGACCTCTTCAATGCGCTCTCGATGCCGGTGTTCAAAGTCGTGAGCCTGCTGATGCGCGCCGCGCCGATCGGCGCGTTCGGCGCGATGGCCTACACCATCGGCGCGTATGGCATCAAATCCGTCAGCAATCTGGCGGCGCTGGTGGCAACGTTCTACATCACTTCGCTGTTTTTCATTCTGGTCATTCTGGGCATTGTCGCGCGCTACAACGGCTTTTCCATTTTCAAATTGATCCGACTCATCAAAGACGAACTGTTGCTGGTGCTGGGCACCAGTTCATCAGAATCGGCGTTGCCCGCCCTGATGCAAAAAATGGAACGCTCCGGCTGCGCCAAGCCGGTGGTGGGGCTGGTGATCCCGCTGGGTTACAGTTTCAACCTTGACGGCACCAACATCTACATGTCGCTGGCGGCGCTGTTCATCGCGCAAGCGCTGGACATTCATCTCTCGTTTGGGCATCAGATCACGCTGCTGCTGGTCGCTATGGTAAGTTCCAAAGGCGCGGCAGGCGTCACCGGCGCGGGCTTCATTACGCTGGCCGCCACGCTCACCGTGCTGCCGGAGTTGCCGGTAGAAGGCATGGTGCTGGTGCTGGGCGTGGATCGCTTCATGAGCGAATGCCGCTCGCTGACCAACTTCACCGGCAACGCCGTCGCCTCCATCGTCGTTTCACGCTGGGACAAACAACTCGATGAACAGCGCTTGCAAGCCGTGCTCGACAATCCTGAACTGCTGGAACAGCCGGAGGCGTAGGGGCGATCGCCCTCGGTCGTCCGTGCTGCGGGCGGCAAAACGCTTCCCCCCACATTTTGACCCCTGATCCCCTATTCCTGAAACCCTGCTTCCTAAAACCCTGATTCCTGATAGGGAGAAAGAAGCGAAAAAAACCATTACACTACGGTCTATTCCAAATTTCCACGCCACTCGAAGGGAGACGTCGATGAAAACCGCACCAACATCCGCGCCAGCCACGACAAGTTTCGACCCGTGTCAGTGGGTTCTCATCTACGACACCACGCTCCGCGACGGCACCCAAGGCGAGGGCATCAATCTTTCTGTCACCGACAAACTCCTCATCACACAAAAGCTCGACGAGTTCGGCGTGGACTACATCGAAGGCGGTTTCCCCGGATCGAATCCGCGCGACATCACCTTTTTTCAGGAAGCGCGAAAGTTGCGCCTCAAACACGCCCGTCTTGTCGCGTTCGGCGCCACGCGACGCGCCAACGCCAAGGCTTCCGACGATCCGCAACTGCGCACGCTCCTCGACAGCGGTATGCCCGTGATGACCATCGTCGGCAAAACCTGGAATCTCCACGTCACCGAAATTCTCAACACCGCGCTCGACGAAAACCTCGCCATGATCGGCGACTCCTGCGCGTTCCTCTCTGCGCAAGGCCGCGAAGTCATCTACGACGCCGAACATTTTTTCGACGGCTACAAAGCCGACCCCGACTACGCCCTGCGCACCCTCGACGCTGCGCTGAAAAACGGCGCGAACATTCTCACGCTCTGCGACACAAACGGCGGCACGCTCGTCGCCGACTTTGAAAAAATCGTCGCTCGCGTCGTCACCGAGTTCGGCGCAGATACGGTCGGTCTGCACTGCCACAACGACTCCGGCCTCGCTGTCGCACTCTCGCTGGCCGGCGTTCAAGCCGGCGCGCGCCTCGTGCAAGGCACCATCAACGGCTACGGCGAGCGCACCGGCAACGCCAACCTCGTCACCATCATCCCCAACCTCGTCCTGAAAATGGGCTGCGCCGCGCATTGCGCGCCCAACCTCGCGCAACTACGCACACTCTCGCACTACTTTGACGAGCTTGCGAACCTGCGCCCCAACATTCACGCGCCCTACGTCGGTACCTCCGCCTTCGCGCACAAGGGCGGCCTGCACGCCAACGCCGCGCAAAAAGTCAAATCCAGCTATGAGCACATCGACCCCGCGCTCGTCGGCAACCGCACCCGCGTTCTCGTTTCCGACATGGCGGGTCGCAGTTCCATCGCGATGAAAGCCCGCGAACTTGGCTACGAGTTTGATGAAAAATCTCCCTTCGTCAAAGAACTCATCGAGGAGTTGAAAGAACTTGAATTTCGCGGCTACGAATTTGAAGCTGCCGACGCCTCTTTGAAACTCCTCCTCGCCAAACACCTCGGCCACCGAAAAGCGTTTTTTGAACTGCAAAATTATCGTGTGACCGTCGAGCGTCGCAATGGAGAACTCATCACCGAAGCCACAGTGAAACTCCAGGTGAACGGCAAAACCTATCACACCGTCGCCGAAGGAACCGGTCCGATCGGCGCGCTCGACCGCGCGTTGCGCGACGCGCTCGAAACGGTTTATCCGCAACTCAAAACCGTTTCACTCACCGACTACAAAGTGCGTATCCTCGACAGCAAACAAAGCACGAACGCCCGCACCCGCGTCCTCATCGAAACAACCGACGGCCACGCCATCTGGGGCACGGTCGGCGTGAGCGCAAACATCATCGACGCCAGTTGGGAAGCGCTGCGCGACTCTGTCGAATACAAACTTCTGCGCGGCTGACGGGAAAACGCAGATGGGCAGAGCGCGCTGGGATGAAGCGTAGCGTAATCCCAGCGCGCTCTGTTGGGAATGCTGGGTTTGTGCGGCTTCGCCGCCACCCCTCCAAGGAGGGGAATGAGGAATTCCCCCGCCCGCCATAAACTCATCATGCCTTCCGCTCACTTGTTCTCTCTCACCCTCTCCGTCAATCTCCAAACAATCACCGCCGCCGCCAGTGTTGCGAACAGGTGTTTCAACGTGTGTCCGCTGATGAATTGCAGGCTGTTAAACAACGCGCCGTCGCCAAGCTCGGCCAGTTTCGCCAATACATAACAGCCGATCGCCAGCAGAAACGCTTTTCGATCCGCCATCGGCACGCGGTACGCGCTTTGCCATAGCGGAATCAGCACCAGCGGCAAGCATTGCAGAAGAATGTAAGGGCGCAAATCGTCTTGGCCGAGCGCGCCGCTGATGTACCACCAGGCAACGCTGGCGATGGCGATGATGCCCAGCGCTGCCGCCGCCGCCCAGCCCTCGCCCGTTCGACGGGTTTCGCAACGCACGGCGGCAAGCAATCCGGCGCACGCCAGCGCGATCGGCAAGCGATCCCATATCAAGTGGAAGTTGTCCGGCGCCCAATGGTAAAACCCTGAGCCGGCGGCGGTGCCGATCAAGGCAAGCAGGAAAAGCGCGTATCCCGGCCAACCTTGACGGAGTTGCGGTTGATGGCGTTTCGGAAACAAGCGAATGAAACCCCATAGCCCTACGAGCGCAAACCCGATATTCGACCAGACGTCGGCGCCATGCGGCACGCCTCCTATCATTCGCTGGTCGGCAAAATGGTGATAACCCAGCGGCTGACTGATCGACCCGTAAAAATAAAACGCGACGATCATCGCTCCCACCAGCAGCGGCGGCACCCAGAGAAGCCATCCCGATGTTTTTGCCCGCGGTTTGCGACCTGAAAAAGAAAGAACAGAAACCATAACACTCTCCATCATTTAAAGTTGACGGCGCCTATCGCCGTACCGGTAGCGTGACGTAACGGCGATTTTTTTGCACCCCAAAAATGAAAAAGCGCAATATAATGCCGACAAAGCATTATTAAGCAATACTTTTTGCGGAAAGGTTCTTATGGAAGGCGGCGCCAACCAAATCGCTCATCTTTTTCTCACGATCAAACGCGGGTTGAAAGCGCGCAATCTGACTTACCGCGATATTGCCCGCTTGCTGAAGACTTCCGAAGCCAGCGTCAAGCGCTGGTTTTCATTGCATCGTTTCTCTTTGGAGCAACTCGTCGCCATCGCCGACTTGCTCGGCTTGACGCTCGCCGAATTGATGCAGGAAGCCGAAACTTACGAGCCGCCTTTGCGCTCGTTGACGCTCGAACAGGAAAAAGCCCTGATGGCCGACACCCGCCTTTTCCTGATTGCCGCCTGCGTGCTGAACCATTGGACGCTTAACGACATCGTTGCCAAATACGACATCAACGAAACGCAGTGCATCAAATATATGGTCACGCTCGATCGTCTGCGCCTGATAGATTTTTTGCCGCAGAACCGTGTGCGATTGCGCATCGCGCGCAATTTCGCCTGGCAGGAGAACGGCCCGATCAGCCGCTTCTTTCAACAACAAGGCTTGCGCGATTTTCTGGAAAGTTCGTTCAAAGCGCCCTATGAAACCTCCGCCTTCACTCACGCGATGCTCACGCCGGCAGCCAACACGCAGTTTCAATCGCAGTTGAAACGGCTGCGAAAAACTTTTGCCGACTTGCACGAAGAAAGTCTTGCTGCGCCGCTCTCCGAACGGCACGGCGTCGGCTTCTTTTTTGCTTTGCGCGAGTGGGAGCCGCAAGAATTTGCAGCGTTGGCGAAAGAAGCGCCAGCGAAGGCAGCCAAGAAACTTTCGCACAAATTGTGAAAAAGCAGAAACGTTCTGGATTTCCGCGAAGCCATAGGAAGCGTACAATTCACCCCGATCGTCTATTTACAAAGGAACATCAATCATGCGTAGAATTTTAACTGTGCTGCTGGCCGTGCTGACCGCGTTGAGCCTCTCCGGCTGCGGCTACAACGCCTTCCAGAGTCAGGATGAGCAAGTCAAATCGGCTTGGTCTGAAGTGGTAAATCAGTATCAGCGCCGCGCCGATCTGGTGCCCAATCTGGTCAATTCGGTGAAGGGCTACACGCAGCAAGAGAAAGACGTGCTGCTCGGCGTCACCGAAGCGCGCGCCAAAGTGGGCAGCCTGCAAGTGACACCGGAAACGCTCAACGACCTCGCCGCGTTGCAAAAATTTCAGGCAGCGCAGGGTGAATTGTCGAGCGCGCTGTCGCGCCTCATGATGGTGACCGAGAACTATCCGCAACTCAAATCCGATGCGCTGTTCCGCGATTTGATGTCGCAACTCGAAGGTACGGAGAACCGCATCACGGTGGCGCGCAATCGCTACATCAAAGCGGTGCAGGATTACAACATCACCATCCGCGCGTTCCCGACCAATATCACTGCGATGATCTTCGGCTACAAGGAAAAACCGAATTTCACGGTCGAAAACGAAAAGGCCATTTCGGTCGCGCCGAAAGTTGATTTCAACGCGCCTGCGCCAACACCTGCGCCTGCCCCGACTCCAACACCCGCGCCGGCGAAATAACACTCACCATGCGCGTGCCTGTGCCGCTGCAAAAGTTTTTTCTGCTCGCGCTGCTGCTGCTTTTTGCGGCGGCGGCGCGCGCCGATGTTGCCGTGCCGCCCTTGACCGGCCGCGTGGTAGATTTGACCGGCACATTGAGCAGCGGCGACATCGCCGCGCTGACGCAAAAACTCAAAGCGCTGGAGGACAACAAGGGAAGTCAAATCGCCGTATTGATGGTGCCGACGACGCAACCCGAAACAATCGAACAATTCTCGATGCGGGTCGCCGAGCAATGGAAGATCGGCCGCAAGAAAGTTGACGACGGCGCGATTTTGTTGATCGCCAAAAACGATCGGCGCTTACGCATCGAAGTCGGCTACGGATTGGAAGGCGCGCTGACCGATGTGACTTCCAAGCGCATCATCGACGAAATAATCACGCCCAGATTCAAGAGCGGCGATTACACCGGAGGCATTTCGGCGGGCGTTGATCGCATGATCGGCGTTATCAACGGCGAACCGTTGCCGCCGCCGAATCGCGCCGCCTCCAATCACGCCAACGAGGGATCCAACTTCCCTGCCTTGCTGATGGTAGCGTTCATTATCTGCTTGTTTTTCCGCTCTGTCTTCGGGCGCATCGTAGGAGCGCTCGCCGCCGCCGGCGCAGTCGCCTTCGTGGTTTGGTTGTTCATCGGCTCGCTGGCTATCACACTGATCGCTGCCGTCGTCGCTTTCATCTTCACGCTCATCAGCGGCGCTTCTCTGCCCGCAGGATCAACATCCGGCGGCAGTAGCGGAAGCGGTTGGGGCGGCGGCAGTT
>JAITBX010000040.1 GCA_031283405.1 Burkholderiales bacterium
CCGCTGCAATCCGATTTGACGCATCGGACAGAAATACAAAATGTTGCCGCGTGGTTTGCGCGCTAGAGTCATTCTCAACGATAAAGACAGAGATTGCGATCGTTTCAACGGCGTCGGAATGACCTCGCCGCGAACGCGAGCGCGGATGGTGGCGCGGCTGCGCGAGAAGGGCATTCGTGACGAAACCGTGCTGGCGGCGATGAACGCAGTGCCGCGCCACATTTTCGTCGAAGAAAGTCTGGCGAGTCGCGCTTACGACGACACGCCGTTACCGATCGGCTACGGCCAAACCATTTCGCAGCCGTGGGTGGTGGCGCGAATGACGGAGTTGGCGCGCGCCGGCAAGCCGCTGCGAACGGTTCTCGAAATCGGTTCCGACAGCGGCTATCAGACGGCGGTGCTGGCGCTGGCGGCCGAGCATATTTATACCGTCGAACGCATCGGCGCACTGGTCGCCCAAGCGCGACGACATCTGCGCGAATTGAAATTGACCAACGTGGCGATCAAGCACGGCGACGGCAGCGCGGCGATGGATGAATCGCTGCAAGTTGACGCCATTGTGGTGACCGCCGGCGCGACAGCGTTGCCGGAAGCGCTGCTCGCGCACCTCGAAATCGGCGGGCGGATGGTCGTGCCGCTGGCCGTGGAAGGTCGCGCCGAACTGCAACGATTAACGGTGATCGAGCGTACTGCCAACGGCTTCAAGGAGCAGACGCTGGAGGCGGTTCGATTTGTCCCGCTGTTGCCAGGAACGGCGTGAACGGTGTATAAGGCCACTATTCGATACTTTTTTCTTTTGATGTTATGAATGCTGTTTTATTTTTCTCTGCGACTGAACCCATGTTTTTTCATCATGAGCGATGGGGCGCGAAAGCGTTGACTGCGCTGTTTTTGATGGCGGCGCTGGCCGGCTGCTCGACAACCAAACAAGCGCCGGTTGAAGAGCGTCAGCCGAAGATCGACGATCGCGTCACCATCGGGCAGCGCGTGCTGGTGACGGCGGGCGCTACGGCTACGCCGCAGACGATGACCGGCAAAACGTACACCGTGCGTCAGGGTGACACGCTGTTTTCCATCGCGCAGAAAAACGCTGTCGATCAACGTGAATTGGCCGAATGGAACAACATCACCGATCCGTCGAAACTGAGCGCCGGACAAGTGCTGCAATTGACGCCGCCGGACGGCAAGGCGACAAACTCAAGTGTGACCACCGCGCCGCTGCAAACCGTGCCGCCAGTTGCCGGCGGTAGCGGCGGAACGATGGCGGCCTCGACAACAAGAGCGTCCGGCAACGTCAAAACCGAACCGAAAGCGGAAAAGCAACCGTATTCGGAACAAGCGTTGATGGCGATGAATCGCGCCAACGAAGGTGCGACGGGAACGAACACTTCGACGGCAACAACGACAAGCACAACAGCAAACACAACGACGGCATCGCCCACCACGCCGCCGCCCACGACGACTGCTACTGCTGACGGCATCAAGTGGTCGTGGCCGACGCAAGGGAAAGTAACTTCGACGTTTTCGGAGAAAGCCAACTTCAAAGGAATCGACATCGTCGGTAACGCCGGACAGCCGGTCGTCGCCAGCGCGACCGGAAAGGTGGTCTATGTCGGTTCAGGACTGCGCGGCTACGGAAAACTGGTGATCGTCAAACACAACGAAACTTTTTTGTCGGTCTATGCGCACAACCGCGAAGTGCTCGTTCAACTGGGACAGCAAGTCAAGAGCGGCCAGAAAATCGCCGAGATGGGCAACACCGACACCGATCAGGTGAAACTGCATTTTGAAATTCGCAAAGCCGGTGACCCGGTCGATCCGATGCAGTATTTGCCGCCGAGGTGAAATCATTGACCGGAACCGGCTTGCCTTTTCTATTCTGCCGTAGGGGACGCCGCCTTCGGCGTCCCGTTTGTGTCTTTCAGTTCAATCATCAAAACCAAATGAATGTGATTCGGCATAATCACATATTCGGGAACGGACACATCGGGGTTCGTTTTTGGAATGTTTTCAATAAATGTTTTAACCGTTTCGCCGCATTCCGATAATTTTACGAACGGGACGCCGTGGGCGGCGGCTCCTACGGAAATCGTGCCCATTATTTCACGCCGGTTTTTTGTGCAAAAGGTTATAAAATATGTGCCGTTTTGACTGTAATCATAATTTTGCAGGCGACGAGATTTTCGTTTCGACAATTCTTTCACACACATGTCTCTTTCGTAGGGGACGCCGCCCACGGCGTCCCGTTTTTCAAATCCCGTTCCTCAAACAATCTCTACTCTCAACATCCCCAATCCGTCGATGCCGCCTTCAATGATATCGCCGCGCACGACTGCGCCGACGCCGGAGGGCGTGCCGGTGAAAATCAAATCGCCCGGTTGCAATTCAAAGAAATGCGACAGGTGCGCGATGGTTTCCGGCACTGACCAAGTGAGTTGATCGATGTTGCTGCGTTGCCGGTCTTTGCCGTTGACTTGCAGCCAGATGCCGGCTTTCGACGGATGGCCGCATTGAGCGACAAGATGCAGCGGCGCGATCGGCGCCGAGCGGTCAAAAGCTTTGCTGACTTCCCACGACACATTCGCTTCGCGTATTTTCGCTTGCAGGTCGCGGCGGGTCATGTCGAGGCCGACGGCGTAGCCGCACACATGATCGAGGGCGCGTTCGACCGCAATGTTGTGTCCCGCCTTGCCGATGGCGACGACTAGTTCGATTTCGTGATGAAAATTTTCGGTTTGCAACGGATAAGGAAGTTGCGGCGTTTGACCGGCGGGCACGGGCACGACGGCATCCGCCGGTTTGCAGAAGAAAAAGGGCGGCTCGCGGTCGGGGTCGGCACCCATTTCGCGGGCGTGTTCGGCGTAATTTCTGCCGACGCAGTAGATGCGATGAACAGGAAAGCGGGCGCTGCCGTCGGCAACAGGAACGGCGCTGACCGGCGCCGGAGGAAACAGGTCTTTCAAGGTGATCTCCTTGTAAGCGAATAATTTGTTGCTAGTGGTAAGGGCATTCCAGGTATATGATACTTGATCTCCGATGCCCGATCATCGGGTTTCGTGAACCATTCTTTTTTCTTTCAAAAGTTTTCAAATCATCATGTTTGACAGAACTGTCGTCATTACCGTGCTCATGCTTGCGGCCTCCAATGTGTTCATGACCATCGCTTGGTACGCGCATTTGAAGAACTTGCTCTCCAAAGCGTGGTGGATTGCGGCGCTCATTTCATGGGGCATCGCGTTGTTTGAGTACCTGCTTCAAGTTCCGGCCAATCGCATCGGCTACACCGTGCTGTCGTTGCCGCAACTCAAAATTCTTCAGGAAGTCATTACGCTTTCCGTATTCATTCCGTTTTGTATGTTGTACATGAACCAGCCCTTGAAGCTCGATTTTCTCTGGGCGGGGTTGTGCTTGGTGGGCGCGGTGTACTTTATTTTTCGCGCTTGATTTCTGCAAAGATTCGGGCGACCACAGGTCGCCCCCACGCGAAACTGCCCTAAGCCAAGCGTTTGAACAAAATATTGTTCTCCAAATGAATGTGTTGATGGATGTCGTCCTCAATCTCCTGCAAAGTCCGATAGAGGTTCGCGTAGCTCATGCACGCGTCGGGCGGCAGAACGTAATCGCGGCTGATCGCGCGGATGTTATCGAGCAGTCTGCCGACGCTCTCGTGTTCACTCTCAATGCTCTCCATCAATGAGGCGATTTTCCTGCCGCTGCGGTTCGCAAATTCAGGAAATAGCAGGGTTTCTTCCTTGATGAGGTGCTGTTCCAAATCGGTTTTCATGGCGCCGAACGATTTGAAAGCTTCGTACAATTCGGGATGCTGCGCGCCGTGCACCCGCAAAACTTTCAGAAACAGCGCGAGCGTTTCCGGCAAAGATTTTCGCAGATACTCGTGATGCCTTGTCACGATGTGCTCGGCTAGCGCCGCCGGCTTCATGTCCAGAAAGTTGATTTCTCCGGCGTGGTTGCCGGCGTTTTCTGATTCCGCTTTCAGCGTCGCCAGCCTCTCCGCAAACTGCTCGGGAGAAACCTTTTTCCGGCGTAGCGCTTCGGCCAAATCGTCCTTTCCGTTGCAGCAAAAGTCGATGCCTATTTCCTTGAAAAGGGCGGTTGACTTGGGTTCTTTGGCTGCCATTTCGCCTACGGTCATGTTGAAAGCCATGTTTTTAACTCCTTGCCTTTACGTTACCTTTACGGCTCTCTGGAGACGGTTCGTATAAAATAGAGCCAAGCGAAGAACCTGCTGCCGATCTTGAAGGGATTATTTTACAACGATAACTTGTATTTGTGATGAAACAAATTGAAAAACGTTGAACAAAAATTTTTTGCGTTGCCGAGCGCCGGCCGCCGCCGCTTTCTCGCGGCGGCAGTAACGATGCTTTTTGTAACTGCCTGCGGCGGCAAGGAGAGGCGACCGGACAGTGTCAGATCGGAAGCGGCAAACTTGCCGGCTTCCGAAAAAGGGCAGGAAGTCGTGTTTTATGCGCTGAGTTTGCTCGATACCGGCTACCGCTTCGGCGGTAGGAATCCGCAGGCCGGATTCGATTGCAGCGGAATGGTGAGTTACATTTACGCGCAGGCGGCGAACATCAAAGTCAGCGGCAGCGCGGCGGATATTGCCAGACAGGGAACGCCGATTGAGCGCAACCGGATGCGGCCGGGCGATCTGGTTTTTTTCAATACGCGCCATCGCGCTTTTTCGCATGTCGGCATTTACATCGGCGACAACCGTTTCATTCATGCGCCTTCAACCGACGGCAAAGTGCGTATCGACGATCTCGACAGCCGCTATTTCGCCAAACGGTTTGAAGCGGCGCGAGCGTATTTCGAGTGATAAAAGCGTTTGATTTTTTCAAATGAATTTTTTAAACAGCAGATGAATTGGGAGTGAGCGATGAACAACGTCAAAGTTTTTTTGCTTCTTGCGTGTGTAGTGGCGCTCACCGGCTGCGCCACCGGTCAGGGGTTGTGGGATTATCTTTTGCACGGCAATGGCGGGAACTATAAAAAGTACTACTACCCGATGCCGGAGATGACTCCGGAACGCATTGCCGAGCTGCGCGCCGCGCCGCCGACCGAAATGCCGTTGATACAGCGCACACAAATGAACGAGCGCGGCGCGGCCACTGTGGAGTTGGCAGAGCATGGTTTTGTCGAAATCGGCAGTTCCTTTTTCGAGCAGTGCACGGAGTATTCGCCTGAAACCAAAGACGCCCTGGTGCATGCTCGTCTTATCGGCGCGGATTTGGCGCTTGTTGCCGAACCTCAGTATCTCAACAAAACCTATTCATGGACGGAGGATGTTTACGAAGACGAGCAGGTTTACGTGGGGAACGATAAAGACGGCAAGCCCATCTACGAGACTCGGTCGGTTTATGTCAGAACGGATAACCACACTTGCTATTACTATGATTACGGCGCAGAGTTTTTTATAAAGGCAAAGCCGGATAAGCTCGGCTCTCTTGCCGCAGCCTCAACGACGCAGAGCGCGCCGCCTCTCTCGCCATCGGCCTTGCCTGCTGACGCGGGACATGGTGAAGAACTGGTAGCGAAAAACATCTGCAACGCTTGCCACGCAGTCGATAAGGCGCGGATCGGCCCATCTTATCAAGATATAGCTGCCAAATACGCCGGCAACGCTACGGCGCCGGCGCAAATGGCCGAACGCATCAAGAAAGGCAGTAGCGGCGTTTGGGGGGCGGTGACGATGCCGCCGCAACCGAATATATCGGACGAAGACATCAAGGCGATGGTCGGGTATGTGATGTCGCAGAAAAAACAATGGAGCTTGTTTCGATATAAAGCGCGAATTGGTTGACGCAGGAGTGGGAGAGGGGATTTCAATACTCCACCGGCAACGGATCAAGCGAGCGCCACAGATACCATGTGGCGACGCTGCGATAAGGCCGCCACGGTTCGGCTAGCGCTTGCATTTCGTCGAGACTGAGATCGTCTTCGCCTGCGTAGTGCAGTCGTACCGCTTTTTGCAAGCCGAAGTCGGCAATCGGAAAAACATCGGCACGCAGTTCGTGAAACATCAAAAACATTTCCGCTGTCCAGCGGCCGATGCCTTTGACGGTGACGAGCGCTTCGATCAGCGCTTCGTCGGCCAGCGTTTTCCATGTTGCGGGATTCAGCGTTCCGTCGGCGAAACGGCGGGCGAGGTCTTGCATATATTCGGCTTTGCGCTGCGACAATCCGGCGTGGCGCAACGTGTCCGGCGTCAACGCGGCGACGACGGCCGGCGCGACTTCGGGAAAGGCAACCTCGGCGTGAGCGGGATCGACGGCGGTGACGAAGCGTCGCCAAACGGCGTCCGCCGCCTTGACTGAAATCTGCTGACCGACGATGGCGCGGGCGAGCGCGGTGAAGGCGTCGCTGCGGCGGCGCAGATGAAATTCCGGATAGGCGGCGATCAGGCCGTACAACACGGGATCGCAGCGCGACAGCGCGCGGACGGCGCGATCCCAGTAATCGGGTTTCATGGAGAATTTCCGTTGGGAAAAATCCAATGGTACATTATTGCGTGGCGAAGCTTACCGGCAAGGAGAAGGGGTTGCAGAAAAGGCTGTATTCGGGCGGTTTGAAAAGGGGGGTGGCGCTGTGGTTCATCGCGGCGAGCGCGTTGTCGTGCTTTTCGACGGCGGCGCTCTCGCAAGATGCCTCCAAAACCGCGCCGCTCAAAGTTTTGCGGATGGCTTTTTCGACGGCGGAAACCGGTTTCGATCCGCCGCGCGTCAGCGATCTTTACTCCAACACGATCAACGAAGCCATTTTCGAGCGGCTCCTGACTTACGATTATCTGGCGCGACCGGCGCGGTTGGCGCCGATGACGGCGGTGGCGTTGCCGGAGATCACCGACGGCGGCAAGACTTACACATTTCGATTGCGTCACGGCATTTTCTTCACTCCCGATCCGGCGTTCGGCGGCAAGCCGCGCGAATTGACCGCCGCCGATTACGTTTACAGTTTCAAGCGGGTGCTCGATCCGAAAATCCGTTCGCCGTGGGCGTTCTTGTTGGAAGGAAGAATCATCGGGCTGGATGCGTTGGCGGAAGCGGCGAAGAAAACCGGAAAGTTCGATTACGATACCGAGATCGAAGGGCTGAAAGCGTCGGATCGCTATACGTTGCAGGTTCGTTTGAGCGAACCGGATTACAACTTCAACTATGTTGCCGCGCACACGCCATTTTCGGCGATGGCGCGCGAGGTGGTAGAAAAATACGGCGAAGACACGATGGCGCACCCGATTGGAACAGGTCCTTATGTGTTGAAGCAATGGACGCGCGGCGCGCGCATCGTGCTTGAAAAAAATCCCGACTATCGCGGAATGATATGGAACTTTGCGGCGAGCGAAGAAGGCGACGCAGAATTGATAAGCGAGATGCAGGGAAAGCGTTTACCGCTGATCGATCGCGTTGAAATTTCGATCATCGAGGAAGAGCAATCGGCGTGGTTGGCGTTTGATCGCAAGGAGCTTGATTTCAGCGGCGTCGGCACTTTCCGTGAAAAAGTTTTTGATGAGAAGGGTGAATTGAAACCGGAGTGGCGCGCGCAGGGCGTGAAGCTGATGCGGGCGATCGATCCCGAAGTGACTTACACTTTTTTCAATTTCCGCGATCCGATTGTCGGCGGTTTTGAAAAAGAAAAACTGGCACTGCGGCGGGCGATCATCATGGCGTACAACCGCGACGAAGAGATCGACGTGATTCGCAAAGGGCAGGCGATTCCGGCGACGATGCCGATTCCGGTGGGTGTGGTGGGACACGATCCGCGTTATCAGCCGTTGAACACTTACAATCCGGCGCTGGCCAATCAGTTGCTCGACGCTTTCGGTTTCAAAAAAGGCAAGGACGGTTTTCGGACGATGCCCAACGGCGCGCCGCTGTTGTTGAAATACGCGACCGGCACGACGGCGCTTGAACGGCAATTCAACGAGTTGTGGAAAAAAGCGATGGATTCGATCAGCGTTCGCATCGCATTTCAGCCGGGCAAATTCGCCGATCTCATCAAGGCGTCGATGGCGTGCCAGTTGCAGATGTGGGGTTCGGCGTGGACGGCAGATTACCCCGACGGCGATAACTTCATGCAGCTTTTGTACGGGCCGAACATCGGTCAGAACAATCACGGTTGCTACGAATCGAAAGCGTTCGATGCGTTTTATGAAGCGTCGCTCAAACTGCCGGATTCGCCGGAGCGCAATCGTTTGTTTTTGGAGATGACGCGACAGATGGAGGTGGACGGCGCTTGGGTGCTGGGCGTTTCGCGCGAGCGCAACATGCTGATTCGACCGTGGGTGATCGGTTATAAAAAACATCCGATTCTGAGCGCAACCTGGATTTATCTCGACATCGATCCGGCGAAAAAACCATGACTGCCTATATTATTCGTCGCTTGTTGCAGATGATTCCGACGATGTTGGGCGTCGTGCTGTTGTTGTTCGTTTTGTTCAACTGGGTCGGCGGTGATCCGGCGTACATTCTGGCAGGGAAAAACACCGGCGAAGCGCAAATCGCCAACATTCGCCATCAGTTGGGCATCGATCGTCCGGCGTATGTGCAAATCGGAATTTTCATCAAGCAAATCGTCACTGCCGATTTCGGCGCGAGTTGGAGCACCAACGAGCCGGTGTCCGACATTCTGAAAACGCGATTGGGACCTTCGTTAACTGTGATGGTTCCGTTGATGGTGTTGGGAACGTTGCTGGCGATTGCGTTGTCGCTGATCGTGGCGCGATTTCGCGGCTCGCTGACCGATCGCATGGTGATGGTGGCGTGCACGGTCGGCATGTCGATTTCGATTCTGGTTTATATCATCGTTTTTCAGTATGTGTTCGCGTACCGGCTCGGCTGGTTTCCGGTGCAAGGCTGGGGCGATTCGCTGTGGAAAAATCTGACGACGTTTGCGGCGTTGCCGATTTTGATCGGCCTTTGCGTCGGGCTGGCGCCCGATCTGCGACTCTTCCGCTCTTTCATGCTCGACGAAATCGATCAGGACTATGTGCGCACCGCGCGCGCCAAAGGATTGTCGGAAGCGCGCATTTTGTGGATTCATGTGTTGCGCAATGCGTCGATTCCCATCGTCACTTATGTGATGGCGGCGTTGCCGGGCTTGTTGGTGGGCGCGTTTTTGATCGAGCGCTTTTTCTCGATACCGGGAATCGGTCGCGAAGTGTTGTTGGCGGTTGAGCGTTCGGATTTTCCGGTCATCAAGGCAATCACGGTTTATGTGGCGGCGGCAACGATGCTGGCCAACCTCGCTGCCGATCTCATTTATAAAGCGGTCGATCCGCGAGTTGAATTGAAATAAGCGAGTTGAAATAGGCAAGCGATGACTGAAGCGATTTCCTCTCTTTCATCAACAGCGATTTCCGAAACGCACGGAGACGGGAAAAGGCGCGGCTTCTGGTCGCTGGCGTGCCAACGCTTTCGTGACGACGGCGTCGGCATGGCTTCGCTCATCATCGTCGCGGCGTTTTTCGTCGTAGTGTTGTTGTCTATGTCGGGAATGGCGGCGAGCGGCTGGAACAAAGAAGTGGCGATTCATGATGCGCCGCCCGACTTGTGGGGGCTGTTGAAACCGGCCGCGCCGACGGCGATGAAGAGTTTGGCGCAGCGGGTGGAAGAAGAAACAAAGAACGCAGCGCAAGCACAAAGCAAAGAAGCGTTGCCGCCGTTGACCGTGACTGATCCTCTCGCAGAAACGTTGCAAGCGCTGAACGCGAGCGAGGAAACATCGACTGCGAAAAAAGAAAAGCGCGCGAGCCTTCCGTTCGGCGGCGATCGTTGGGGGCGCGATGTTTTGAGCAAGACGATCAAGGGAACGCAGACTTCCGTGATCGTCGGTTTGAGTGCGGCGTTGCTGGCGACGTTCTTGGGAACTTTATTGGGCGCGCTGGCCGGTTACTACGGCGGCCGTACCGACGATGCGCTGAACTGGTTTTACAGTGTGTTCAGCGCCATTCCGTATTTGCTGTTGATTCTGGCGGTGGCGGCGGTGTTGCAACAGCGCGGCGTGACGACGGTCATTCTCATTCTCGGATTGACCGGCTGGGCCGGCGTTTTCCGTTTGATTCGCGCCGAATACATCAAGCATCGCGGACGCGATTATGTGCAAGCGGCGCACGCTTTCGGCGTGCCGGATCGTCGCATTCTTTTCTTCCACATCCTGCCCAACGTATCGCATGTAGTGCTGGTCAACATCTCGATTCTGGCGGTCGGCTTTATCAAGGCGGAAGTGATTTTGTCGTTCCTCGGTTTCGGCGTGAAAGTCGATGAGGTGTCGTGGGGATCGATGTTGAACGACGCGCAAAGCGAATTGATTCTCGGCAGATGGTGGGAACTGGTGGCGGCGGGCGGCGCGATGGCATTGCTGGTGACGGCGTTCAGTTTGTTGACCGACGCAATGCGCGATGCGCTCGATCCAAAGATACAAAGAACATCATGACTGCGCCTGCATCTTCGCCGTTGTTTTCCGTCGAGCATTTGTCGGTGGCGTTTCGCCGCCGCCGGCAACCGTCGTTCGCGGCAGTGCGCGACGTGAGTTTCACGATCGACGAAAACGAAACCGTGGCGCTGGTCGGAGAATCAGGTTCGGGAAAAAGCGTGACGGCGTTGGCGATGATGGGGCTGTTGCCGAAATACAATGTCGAAATGGCGAGCGTCAGCCGAATCGTTTATCGGGAGCGCGATCTTCTGCGATGCAGCGACGACGAGCGGCGGCGTTTGCGCGGCGCCGATATGGCGATGATTTTTCAAGAGCCGATGACTTCGCTCAATCCGGTGTTCACCATCGGCTATCAAATTGCCGAAGTGTTGCGTTTGCACAAAGGTATGTCGGCGGCTGCCGCACAAGCGCGCTGTATCGAACTGCTCGACGAAGCCGGTTTGCCGGAACCGCGCCGCGCGTTGGCGCGTTATCCGAGTCAGCTTTCCGGCGGGCAGCAACAGCGGGCGATGATTGCGATGGCGCTGGCGTGCACGCCGCGTTTGCTGATCGCCGACGAGCCGACGACGGCGCTTGATGTCACCGTGCAAAAACAAATCGTCGAGTTGTTGAAAACGCTCAAGGCGCGACACCGCATGTCAATCCTGTTCATCTCGCACGACTTGGCGCTGGTCGGCGAACTGGCCGACCGCATCATCGTGATGCGGCACGGCGAGATACGCGAAGCGGGCGATACGCAACAGATTTTTTCAGCGCCGCGCGATCGTTATACGCAAGCGTTGCTGCAATGCCGCCCGCGCTTGGACGAAACGCCGTCGCGTTTGCCGACCATCGACGATTTCATGGCGGCGTCGCAGGAATCGGTTGAAAAGAAAGCGCGTGCCCTCTCTCCCCTAACCCCTCTCCCACCAAGGGAGAGGGGAACGTTGTCGCCTCTGCTCGAAGTCGATCATCTCAAAAAAAGTTTTTTCAAACGCGAAGGCTTGTGGCGGCGCTACGAAATTCCGGCGGTCAAAGGCGTGTCGTTCACCTTGCGGCGCGGCGAAACGCTGGGCGTTGTCGGCGAATCAGGTTGCGGCAAGACGACGCTGGGGCTGACGTTGTTGCGATTGCATCACGCCACGAGCGGAGCAGTGCGCTTCGACGGGCAGGATGTGTTGACGTTATCGGAGAAAGCATTCATGCCTTACCGGCGGCGCATGCAGATTGTGTTTCAGAATCCGTATGCGTCGTTGAATCCACGCTTTACCGTCGGACAAAGTTTGCTCGAACCGATTCTGCTGCATCGAATGGCAAGCGGGCGGCAAGCGGCGACGGCGCTGGCGTTCGATTGGTTGTATCGCGTCGGTTTGGATCGTGAAGCGTTCGACAAATATCCGCACGAATTTTCCGGCGGACAGCGGCAGCGCATCGCGTTGGCGCGCGCCTTGACCGTCGAGCCGGAATTGCTGATTTGCGACGAGCCGGTGTCGGCGCTCGACGTGTCGGTGCAGGCGCAGATTTTGAATCTGCTCAAGGATTTGCAAGAGCAACTCGGCGTGTCGTATCTTTTCATTTCGCACGATCTCGCGGTGGTGCGCTACCTGTGCGATACGGTGATGGTGATGCGCGACGGTGAAGTGATTGAAACCGGCGATGTCGAATCGCTTTACCGGAATCCGCAGGACGCTTACACGCGGCAACTGCTGGCGGCGGTGCCGCATTCAGGGATCAGGGGTCAAGCATCAGAGGCGTAGGGGCGATCTGCGGTCGCCCATCAGTGGACGCAGGAGGCCGCCTCTACTCGTGATTCCTGACCGAATAAACGCAGCCGCAATATTTCTGACGGTAAAAATGTTCGCGTTTGGCGAGTTCGATAGCGCGCGCCGAGCCGCCGCCTTTGCGCCAGTTGTGCGCCAAGAATAAAAGTTCGGGGTAACGATTCGCGGCGCGTTCGCCGCAAGCGTTGATTTGGTCGAGGTCTTTCCGGCGCGACATGCCGAGTGACGTTGCGAAAATCGTGAAGTCGTGTTCGTACGCGTAAAGCGCCGTTTTTTCAAATCGAAGATCAAAACATTGGGTGCAGCGCGCGCCGCGTTCGGGTTCGTTTTCCAGTCCTTTCGTTCGGGAAAACCAGACGTCGGTATCGTAATCGGCGTCAATGAAAGGAATGCCGCGCTGTTTGGCGAAGCGTTTGTTTTCTTCTTTGCGGATCAGGTATTCGCGCTCGGGGTGAATGTTCGGATTGTAGAAAAAGACGCTGAAGCGGATTTCCGCGTCGGCAAGCGTTGCGATGACTTCGCCCGAACAGGTGGCGCAACAACAGTGCAGCAAAAGTTTGTCGTGACCGGCGGGAAGGGTGAGGGGCGAATGAGCGAGCATGATGAGAGCAGTGTAGCAGGAATCAGGGATCAGGGATCAGGGATCAGGGATCAGGGATCAGGGAACCACCTCCTTGCCCCTCTCCCACAAGGGGAGAAGGGGACGTAGGGCGCAACATCTCAACCTTGCTGACGCAAGGTGGCAGTATCCGCTTAAAACATATGTCTCAACCCGACGAGTGTTCCGAATTGGCTCTGCCCCGGGTTGGGCGCAGGGATCGCCATCGACGAGCCGGAAAGCGAATAGGCAGGGCCGCTGCCGCTGTTGTGGATGTAGCCCAGCGAGATGTAGCCTGTCGATCGTTTCGAGAAGGCGTAACCTGCGCGCAGCACCACCAACAGCGGATTACTGTCGAAGGAAGGGTTGTCCATGTAAGATACTTGACTGTCGAAGGTCAGGTTTTGTACGGGCACAGAGGCGCCGAGATAAACAATGTTGGTGTGCAAATCGCGTGTATCGGCGTCGATGTTTCGATACAGCAGACCGCCGGCGATTTTGATTTGATTGAGCTTGATGTAGCCGTTCAAGTGGTAGCGCTGATCTTTGTCGCCGGAACGAGTGAAGGCAAGACCCGGCGCGCCCGGAATAACGGTGATCGACTGAGAGCCTGGGCCGCCGCGAATTTCTTCGTAAGAACCGGCGAAGCCCCATTTCGCAGCGTTGTATTTGATCAGCACCGCCCAGCCGCCGCAAGCGATGTTGCCTTGTTCGCCGCCGCAGTTGCCGGCGGCAGCGCCGTCGCGCCCCAACGAATAAACGCCGCCGATGGTCAAGCCGCCGAAAGTGCCGAAGTACGAAAGGCTGTTGTCGAGCCGCGAGTTGGGAAGATAATTGTCGAGCGAAGCCAGACTGAATGCCGACGGGCCAATCACATCGGAGTCGAGCATTGCGCGAAACGTCGTCGTCCATTGCCGACCGATATCAACTTGTCCCCAAGCACTGCGCAAACCGAGCGTGGATTGACGGCCAAAAAGGCGGCCGCCTTGCAGTTGTCCGCCTTGATCCGGCGCAAAACCATTTTCCAGAGTGAAGACGACATCGAGCCCGTTGCCGAGACTTTCCGAGCCGCGAAAGCCCAGCCGCGACGGCACACTGCTGGAGAGGGTCGCCATTCGAACGGTGCTGCCGCTGCCGTTATTCGCATGGTTGAGATATTCGACGCCGGAGTCGATCACGCCATAGAGACTGAGATTGCTCTGAGCGTGAGCGGCGGTTGTCGAAAGCAGGCCGGAGGCCAGAAAAAAGGTTGCGGCAAGCAAGCGGCAACACGAGCGGTCATGCCTGAAATTTCTCCTTATCATCGGGGCAGAAGCGCAAAGATGCTTCGCCGCCTAAAAAAACAAACGCGCCATGATACAACAGAGCGCGGAAAATTTGACGCGAATGTTAGAGCGCAAGCCTGCCATTTTGTTCCCGCGCACGAGCGGGTTTGTGATGGGTGGGGGTGAAAGTGTCCTAAACCAGCGTCAAATCACTGCCGGGATAGCGCATCATTGCTTCGAGCGGCGGCGTGTGCAGGCAGGCGGCGAGGAGCGAAAGAATTTCTTGTTGTGCCGGCGAGGGTCTGCCGCACGCATCGTAAAGTGTCTGAAACATTTTTTTCTTTTCGTCTATCGTCAATCGGTTCAAACGATTGAGCGCTTGTTCGACTGCATGAGCGGTTGCTGTGGTGGTTTCATTAACGATTTTTCCATTCGTGTCGATGGCGTCGAGCACGACTTGCGCCGGCGTTTGTTGGGTGTTGTGGGTGACGATGCTTTGCAGCAGCGCCATGTCCGCCGCGCAATCGGCCAGAAGCGAAGAGCCGCTGATCTGCGTGCCGGCAGGACTTGCCATTTCGCGCAGGTGTTGATCGACGAGAAGGGCGATGACCACTTCCAGCAAAGAGATGTTGTTGTCGGCAGCGATCAGCGCGCGCAGCGTGCGGCGCAAGGTGTTTTGTTGCGCGGC
>JAITBX010000126.1 GCA_031283405.1 Burkholderiales bacterium
GGCGGCAACGGCATCTGCCCGTGTTCGTTCAACCATGCCGCCAGCTCGCCCGTCCCCTCGAAGCGCACTTCAAAGAAACGATCTTGCCGATTCAACACGACGGCGCGCGCGCCATCGTCGCTCAACACAATCGCCGCGCCCACGCTCGGCAAGTGCGACGCCCGCATCTGCACCAATGCGCTGTCGCCACCGGTCAAACGCTCGATCAACATTTCAACGCGCCCGCCACTGCCGGTTTTTTTTCCGAACAGCCGCGCCTTGATGACTTTCGTGTCGTTGAACACCAGCAAATCGTCCGGCGCAATTAGTTGCGGCAAGGCCTTGAAGGTCATGTCCGTCAATATCGGCGCGCCGCTTTCTTGCGGAACGACGTGCAGCAAACGGCTGGCCGTTCGCTCCGGCAACGGATATTGCGCGATCAGCGACGGAGGCAGATCAAACTCAAAATCGCTTCGCGCGTATTTTCGTTGCTGGTTTCGTTGCAATGTTCGTTGCGGCGGCATGTTGGGAAAAGTCATGGCGAAAAAATCAATGAGATCGCACGTATTTTACAGGACGGTTTTATAAAGCATCGGAGAAACGAAAATTTTGAGATAAACTGAGCGCAACCGCGTGAATTACGAGCCCTCATGGACGACCAACAACTGCTTCGTTACAGCCGCCACTTGCTTCTGGCCGAGTGGAGCGAGGAGGCGCAGGCGAAATGCGCCGCCGCGCACGCGGTGATCGTCGGCGTCGGCGGCTTGGGTTCGCCCGCCGCGCATTTTCTCGCGGCGACCGGCGTCGGCAGCATCACCTTGTGCGATAGCGACGAAGTTGATCTGACCAACCTTCAGCGGCAGATGCTTTACACCGCCGCCGATGTCGGCAAGCGCAAAGTGGCAGCCGCGCGCGATCGTTTGCTGGCGGTCAATCCGACGATTGCCGTACATGCTCGTGACGAGCGTATGGACGATGCGGCGCTGAACGATCTCGCTCGCGCCGCCGATGTTGTGCTCGACTGCACCGACAATTACAAAACGCGACACGCAATCAACCGCGCCTGCGTCGCCGCTCGCGCGCCACTGGTGTCGGGCGCGGCGATTCGCTTCGACGGACAGGTGACAGTGTTCGATTTGCGCGATGGCGAGTCACCGTGCTACCACTGCCTGTTCGGCGAGAACGAATCGCTCGAAGAAGCGCGCTGCGCGACGATGGGCGTTTTCGCGCCGATGGTCGGCATCATCGGCACGATGCAGGCGGCGGAAGCGTTGAAGATTTTGACGGACGTCGGCGAACCGCTGACAGGCCGCTTGCTGATGGTCGATGCGTTGACGATGCACTGGCAACAGATCAAGATCAAGCGGAATCGAAAATGCGCCGTGTGCGCTGATCGGTGATTGATCTGTACGGGCGAGTTTGAAAGCCCCTTTTGAAAGGAGTCGCCGCGAAGCGGCGGGGGTTTGTTCAACGCCAAGCAACCCCCGGCCTTCGGCCACCCCCTTTTGAAAAGGGGCCTTTTTGGCGGGCAACCGAGGACGGTCGCCCCTACAAATTTGATCCCTGACCCCCGACTATCCCAGCAAAAACGCCCGCTGCGCTTCCCAGCCTTCTTGCGGGCGGCGCTTGAATCGCGTCTTGGCGAAAAGCTGCCAGCGTCCGGTCACGTACGCGGCCAGCACCGCCGCGTGGGCGCTGCTGTCGTGTTCGCGCGACAACTGTTCGGCCAGTTGCGCGACGCGCAAGGACTGGCGAAAAGCGGCTTCGATTCGCTCGTAAAGTTGGTTGATTCGCTGTTGCAAACGCTCGTTTTCGTGCACCAGCGCTTCGCCGGTCAGCACGCGGGTCATCCCCGGATTTTTCTCGGCGAAACTGAGCAGCATCGAAATGATTTGTTCGACCTGCGCATAGCCGTTCCTGCTGTCGGATTGGATTTTGTTGATAAGCGAAAAGAGCGTGGTTTCGATAAATTCGATCAGCCCCTCATACATTTGTGCCTTGCTGGCGAAGTGCCGATACAACGCCGCTTCGGAAACTTCCAGCCGCTCCGCCAATGCTGCCGTTGTGATTTTTTCGCCGTGTGGATCTTCCAGCATGCTCGCTAATGTTCGCAAAATCTGGTTACGGCGTTCTCCTTGTTGTCCTGCCATGTTTACCCCTCCTTGTTTTCACTTTTTGCTTCTTTCGTCTCCACTTTTCGCGCCGCCTTTTTCCCCCGTGCGGCACGTTCCACAGATGTCATTCCTCTGCTTCGGAGTAAATCTTGGTGCCTACACCACTATCAGTCAACAATTCCAGTAGCAGCGCGTGCGGCACCCTGCCGTCGATGATATGCGCACTCTTGACACCGCGCTTGACCGCGTCCAGCGCCGAACCGATTTTCGGCAACATGCCGCCGTGAATTGTGCCGTCTTCAAACAATGCTTCAATCTCGGCGGCGGTCAACCCGGTCAACAGGTTGCCCTTTTGGTCGAGTACGCCGACCGTGTTGGTCATCATGATGAGTTTTTCTGCTTCCAGCCGTTCGGCCAGTTTTCCCGCCACCAGATCGGCGTTGATATTGTAAGCCTCGCCGTCTCTGCCCATCCCGATTGGCGCGACGACCGGCACGAAATTGCGCGACACCAGCAGGTCGATCAGTTCCGGTTCGATTTTTTCGATTTCGCCGACCAGCCCGATGTCCAGATCGTTGCCGCCTTCTTTGTTTTTGAGTTTCATTCGACGCGCCTGAATCGTTTTTCCGTCCTGTCCGGTCAAGCCGACGGCGCGACCGCCGTGCCGATTAATCAGCGCGACGATTTCCTGATTCAATTCGCCGAGCACCATTTCGACGACGGTCATCACGCGCTCGTCGGTGATTCGCATCCCCTGCACGAAGGCGCTTTCGATTTTCATTTTTTCGAGCAGTTCGCCGATTTGCGGCCCGCCGCCGTGAACGATCACCGGATTCATGCCGATTAGTTTCAGCATCACCACATCGCGCGCGAAGCCCGCTTTGAGCGCGGGATCGATCATCGCATTGCCGCCGTATTTGATAACGATGGTGCAGCCGTGAAAACGTTGAATGTACGGCAAGGCCTCGGCAAGCACATCGGCTTTGAGCGCAGGAGAAAGTGTTTCAGGCATTGCCATGGCCGTCACCAATAAAGGATAAAAAGAAAACGACGTGAAACATTTGTTTATTGAACGCCGATTGTACCTGAACGTGTGTTTCATCGGGAAATTTCTTCAATTCCCCCAATGACATCACTGTTATTTTGAAATCAATGCTGTGCGTCTTTTGAACAAACAGGAAACAGAAGGGGTGATCGCAAAGGCTAAAGCAAAGCCAAAAACAGAAATTATGCATTTTCTGTACTCCGATTCTTGGTCTCGGTTCCCTGGTATTCGGGGATCCATCGTTTCAACCACTCGCGCAGGACTTCGGGGGCGGGCAAGCGATCATTCAGTTGGCTTCCCTCGCAATGCGCGATGATTTCTTCGATCAATCCAGCGGGCACTTGCCGCGCCTGCGCAACCTTGATTTTTGGGTGCGGCGTCGGTCGCCCGTCTTCGCCGGTCGCCAGCAGCTCTTCGTGCAGTTTTTCGCCGGATTGCAAACCGGTAAACTCAATCTTGATGTGTTCGGGGTCAGCGCCCGACAGCCGAATCATGTTGCGCGCCAGATCGACGATTCGGATCGGTTCGCCCATGTCCAGCACCATGATGTCGCCGCCGAAACCTTGCAAGCCTGCTTGCAGCACCAGCCCCACCGCTTCCGGAATCGACATGAAATAGCGGGTGATGTCGGGATGCGTCACCGTCACCGGCCCGCCGCAAGCGATCTGCGCCTGAAACTTGGGGATCACGCTGCCGGCACTGTTCAACACATTGCCGAAGCGCACCGTCACGAATTGCGTCGTTCCATTTTGCAGCCACTGGCACACCATCTCGGCCAGCCGCTTGGACGCGCCCATCACCGAGCCGGGGTTGACGGCTTTGTCGGTCGAAATCAGGACGAATTTGGAGACTCCGGCGGCGGCGGCAGCGCGCCCCAGCACGAAAGTTCCGTAAGTGTTGTTGCGCACCGCCTGCCAGGCATTGCCGGCGGCCTCCATCAGCGGCACATGCTTGTACGCCGCCGCGTGAAAGATCACGTCCGTCGGGAAGCGCGCAAGCAACGCCGACACCAGTGCGGCATCTTTGACATCCCCAACCTGCGCGATCAGTTGAGTTCCCGCCCCCGCAAGTTCACTACGGATTTGGTAGAGCGCCGCTTCCGAAACATCGAGCAGTACCAAAGTCGCAGGCCGGTAACGCAGAATCTGTCGGCACAACTCGCTGCCGATCGAGCCGCCGGCGCCGGTCACCAGCACCGTTTTGCCGCCCAACCAGTCGGCCAGCCCGGGCATGTCGAGTAGTACCGGTTCGCGCCCCAGCAAGTCTTCGACATCGAGATTGCGCCAAGTGGTCAATTGCGTGCCCGCCAGCAAG
>JAITBX010000154.1 GCA_031283405.1 Burkholderiales bacterium
CGCCCACACCACCACCAGCCACACCTTGTTGCCCTGTTGAAATACATCGAGGTATTTGGCCGACACTTTGTCGGCGCCGTAGATCAGCGGCAACACCGTGCCGACGGCGGCGATGGAAGCAAGCTGCCATTCGCGCGGCTGATTCGTCGAGGCGCTGTTGACCGTACCCGGCGACGACACGCTCGACGGGAAATTGACCGGCGGAATGATGTAGCTGTCGTTGGGAATGACCAGCGGTTTTGTTTGGGCAATAAAATCCATCACAGCTCCCACAAGTCCACGGTGTAAGTCCGCAGCGTCGGCGAGAGCCATGTGAACGCCAGCGGCGGCGCAGTGAACAGCCAATGCCTTAACACGCCGTCGAGTTCCATGTCGAAGGGCGTGTAGAGGTTGTCGCGGTAAAACTGCTCCAGCGCTTCCCATTGCGCTTTGACGAGGTAGGAATGGACGGCGCGGAAATTCAGTTTTTCGCCCGGATAGGTGACGGTCTGCGCGATGCTGCCGTCCATCGTCTGGCCGATCAGGCGGCCATGCCGGATGCCGGTGATTTTGCTGGCCTCGTCGAGCGGCAGATCAGGGTAAACAGGCAGGCTCATAATCTTGTTCCCATCAGCGTAATTTGCCCGTTGCCGAATTTGACCACCGAGCCGGGCGCGATCAGATACGGATAGTCCTGCGACGAGATGCGTTCGCGCGGCGCCATCAGATGCGCGCCGTCATCGGGGACAACCGTCAGTTTCACCGTTCCCTTGCTGTTGCTCATCGCGTCGGCGAAGGCTTCCATGCACAGCACCGGCGTTGCCGCATTGAGGTCGTGCGCGACGACGCGCCACACGCGCACCTTGCAGCCGACGATGCCGTCGCGCAACATCGAGGCCGTCACCGAATAATCGGAATCGAGCAACGAAATGCTTGCCGAGGGCGCGTAAGGCGCGCTGTCGTTGCGGCTCATGCCCGACACGGCCAGCATGCGGTCGGCCCACAATTCACCGTTCCACGACACGTTCCCGAACGACGAGACGCGGATCGGCACGGCAGTCTCAATCTCGATCAAATAGCCCGTCTCAACCTTGAGGCTGCGAAGCAAATCCCACAAATGCGCAAGCGGCCTCATGAGAGCTGACTCGCGCGCGCCGGTTCGGGCGCAGTTTGAACAATTTCAACCCGCACGGGGCTGGCCGTCGCATCTTCCCAGCGCAGCGCGGCGCGGTTCACAGCGGCCAGCAACGTATTGCCGCCGCCTGCAATCGCGTCGCCCGCCTTGTCTGCGCCCTTCGTCAAAACATCGGTGGCCTTCTCTGCGCCGCCGGCAATCTCGCTGCCGCCGGTTCGCTGCGCCGTCATCATCTCATCGAGCAGTTTCAACGCCGCGATAAAGTCGGCGTCGGCATTCTCGGCAACGTCGGGTTTCAAGCCGCCGCCGTCCGGCTTCGTCAAAAGCACATTCAGACTTTCGATCAGCGGCTTGGTGATGGCCATCGCGCTGTCGAGCAAGGGCTGCGTCGATACCATGAGGTCGTCGATTATCTGTTTAACCGTGGCGTCGGTCGTTTGAAGCACATCGTCGATCTGCGGGTAGCGCGTGATTTCCGGCAACTCTTGAATCATCGGCAGCCGGTCGATCGTCGGCATTTCTTGCGGCTTGGTGTTCAAAATATTATCGGCAACGCTGCTGATGGCCGCCGCCAGCGTGTCGCCGGCGTCGGCGATGGCGTCGGCGGCGGTTTGCGCGCCGAGATAATCGTCGGCAGCCGCGTCGATGCGCGAGAGTCCCATGGATTCCAGTTCGTCGAGCTTGGCGAGATACTGATCGCGCATCGCGTTTTTTTGCTCATCGGTGAGCAGCGACCACGTTGAGGTCATGTCGGTGCGGATGGTGTCGAGCAGCTTCTGGATTTCGTAGGGATCGGACGCGCTTTGCAGCTGCACCCAGGCGGCGTCGGCCTCGGCTTTGAGCTTGTTGTATTTCTCGTCGTTGCTCAAACCGTCGAGTTCAAAGCTGCGGCGCATGTCGGCGATGCTGGCCGACAGGTTGTTTTTCATTTCCTCGAAAGCGCCGGCGCTTTGCTTCCACAAGTCCGCCGCGCCCATGAGGTTCAACGCCGCTTGCCGCCCTTCGTCGGTGCTCATGTCTTGCGCCGCGATGAGGTCTTTGAAGGCTTGCGTACTGCGCGGGATGGTGTCGATGCCGAGTTGTTCAAAGATGCCTTGCACCGGCGCGAAGGCTTCGGCAAGCTGTTCGCTCTGTGTGGCGAAGGTGGCGAAGTAGGTGTTGAAGATTTCGGAGAGTGCATCCATCCCGCCGGCGTCGTCAACGAGCGCTTGGCGGTCTTTGGCGCTCTCCAGCCCCGTGCCCGCAAAGCTGATCCCTGTGTATTTGCCGATTTTATTGGTCAGCGTGTAAGTGTTGGCGAGTCGGGAAATGGTTTCGTAAATCTTTTCATTCGCCCATCCCAGCGCTTCGAAGTTGTCCTCGATCAAGCCGGCGACGCCGAATACTTTTTCGGAGTAGCCTTTGATGTTGTCAAAAACAGAAAGACTTTCAAGTATCTGCGAGAAGGCGGCGCGGAAGTCGTCAGGCGAGAGGTCTTTCAAATCGTCAACGTATTGCCCCCAGCCTTCGCGGATCGCTTCGACGGCGGTGGTCGCCAGCTCTCGATAAACGCGCGTCGTCTCCTTGTCAAACATTTCGGCGAGGTTTTCCCACTTGCCGTCGGTGGTCAGCACGATGTGAAACTTCTGCGCCCAGTCTTCGCCGAAGACGTCGTTAAAATTGATCTGAAATTCGCCCAAGAGCTTCTTGATCTGCCCCGGCACTTTGCCGATGGTCTGGTCGATCATCTTTTGCAGTTCGGGGTCGATGTCTTGCCACTCTGTCCAGTGTCTGTTGCCGCGCATCAATCCGCCTGATTGCTCTATGTCCTGAAACTGCTGCCCGGTGAAACCTTCAAGACTCAAATCTCCTTCAACGCCGCCGCCGCGCATCTGCGGCTTCTTGCCGCCGAAGAGGCGCGTTATCAGAGACGAGCCGGTGATCCACGAGGCGAGGCGACCACTGACGCCGATGTTTTGCAGCAGCTTGTCCAAGCCGAGCTGCGTTGATGCCATCATGCCCAGCGGCATCGTGACCGGATTGAAGCCGGAAACGCCGACGTGTTCCCAGATCAGCCGGTTCATATCGTTGTATTGGCCGTTCGCTCGCCAGCCTTTGTCGTACATGTTT
>JAITBX010000164.1 GCA_031283405.1 Burkholderiales bacterium
TTGTCGCGCGTGCTCGCAAGATATACGAATGGCCGGATTGCTCGGCATCGATGTCAACAAAGTAATTTCTTTTACCTTCGTTCTCGGCGCTTTTCTGGCGGCGATCGGCGGCGTGTTGATCGGCTTGTCGATCAACAAGATCAATCCGTTCATCGGTTTTCTGGCGGGGATCAAGGCATTCACGGCGGCGGTGCTGGGCGGTATCGGCAGCATCCCCGGTGCCATGCTGGGCGGCGCGCTCTTGGGATTGGTGGAAACGTTTGCGTCGGCCTTGTTGCCGACCGAGTACAAAGATATGGTGTCGTTCGGTTTGTTGATTGTGATTCTTCTGATTCGGCCGTCGGGATTGCTGGGACGGCCGGAAGTGGAGAAGGTGTGATGCGCGAAACCACCAAAACCAAAATTCTCAAGGACGCCTTTATCGCGGCGGCGGTGACCGCCATTCTCACCGTGCCGATGATCGGCATGCGGCTCAATGTCGAGAGCACCGGCCTCGTGTTGCACAAAAATTTTCTGTGGCCGGCGATTGCGACGGTGGTAGTTTTTGTGGCGCGATTGATTTTGCCGTTCGTGCTGATTCCTAAAATATCCATTCCGACCGCGTGGACGCAAAAAGCGGCTGATTATAAAAAGTGGTGGATGCGGGCTTTCATCGTGCTGGCGCTGGTGTGGCCGTTTGCGCTCTTGACCGGCTGGGTGGGCGGTTCAATGTTGACGGCGATGACGATGGCGATGATTTACATCTTGCTGGCGCTGGGGCTCAATATCGTCGTCGGTTACGCCGGTCTGCTCGATTTGGGACACGCGGCGTTTTACGCAATCGGCGCCTACACTTACGCGCTCCTCAACGCCTATTTCGGTTTCGGTTTTTGGCAAGCGTTGCCGCTGGCCGGTCTCTCGGCGGCGCTCTTCGGTATCTTGCTCGGCTTTCCGGTGTTGCGTTTGCGCGGCGATTATCTGGCGATTGTGACGCTGGGTTTCGGCGAGATCATTCGCATTCTGTTGAACAACTGGGACAGCCTGACGCACGGGCCGGACGGCATCAACAATGTTTCAAAGCCGACGCTGTTCGGCTTCGAAATCACCAAACGCGCGCGCGTCGAAGACGCCTCGACGTTGTGGCAGGCGCTGGGTATCGACTACAACAACGTCTATCAGCAAATCGTGCTGTACTTCATTGGTTTTCTTTTGGTGGTGATTGTGGCGTTTGTGATCAACCGCTTGGTGAAAATGCCGATCGGTCGCGCCTGGGAAGCGTTGCGCGAAGATGAAATCGCTTGCCGCTCGCTGGCACTGAATCCGACGATCATCAAGTTGACGGCGTTTTCGCTGGGCAGCATGTTTGCCGGCTTCGCCGGAGCGTTTTACGCGGCGTTTTTGGGATCGGTCACGCCAAGCTCGTTCGAGTTCATCGAATCGGCAATCATTTTGTCGATCGTCGTTCTCGGCGGCATGGGATCGCAACGCGGCGTTGTGCTGGCGGCGCTGGCGTTGACCTTGTTGCCTGAATTTGCGCGCGGCTTCGCCGAATACCGGATGCTCGTTTTCGGCGCGGTGATGGTGTTGATGATGATCTGGCGGCCACAAGGCTTGTGGCCAGCGTCGCGCCGCCGCGTGGAATTGCCGTCATGAGTGAGAGTGCAACGAAAGCCGTGACGGAAGCAGCCACAACAAAAAACGCACCGATTCTGAGCGTCGCGCGCTTGCAGATGCGATTCGGCGGTTTGATGGCGGTCGATGACATCACTTTCGAAGTGACCGAAAAAGAAATCTACGCGATCATCGGCCCCAACGGCGCCGGTAAAACCACCGTATTCAATTGCGTCAGCGGGTTTTACAAACCGACCGGCGGCGACATCATGTTCGGCGGCGCCAACATCGCCGGACGAACCAGCCACGAAATTGCGCGACGCGGCATCGTGCGCACGTTTCAAAACATTCGGTTGTTTCGCAACATGACCGTAGTCGAAAATCTTTTGGTGGCGCAACATACTCAACTGAAAACGGGGTTGTTGCAGGGCTTGTTGAATACGAAAGCGTATCGGCAATCGGAGAAAGAAGCGCTGGAGCGCGCCGCCTTTTGGCTCGACAAAGTGCAACTGCGCGAAGTGGCGAACCGCGAAGCCGGCAATTTGTCGTATGGTCAGCAGCGGCGGCTGGAAATCGCCCGCTGCATGATTACCAAGCCGAAACTGTTGATGCTCGATGAGCCTGCCGCCGGATTGAATCCGCAGGAAACGGTGGCGCTCGATTTGTTGATCCGCGATCTGCGCGACACCTGCGATGTGTCGGTGCTCTTGATCGAGCACGACATGAGTCTGGTGATGGAAATTTCCGATCGCATTCTGGTGATGGAATACGGGCGACCGATTTCCGAAGGAACCGCCGAGCACGTTCGCAACGACCCCAACGTGATCCGCGCTTATCTGGGAGGCGAATGATGAGCGAAGTGTTGTTGCAAGCGGAAAATGTCCATACGCACTACGGCAAGATCGAAGCGCTGAAAGGCGTATCGCTCGAAGTCCGGCGCAGCGAAATCGTGGCGTTGATCGGCGCCAACGGCGCCGGCAAGACGACATTGCTGATG
>JAITBX010000178.1 GCA_031283405.1 Burkholderiales bacterium
CGTTGTTTTTTCTTCGCGGCGTATTCTTGTTCTGAAAAGCTGGCTTGTCTCGTTGACATCATCGTCTTTCAACGGTTTCTCAATACTTGGATTTCCTCATTTTGACGCTATGGTTGGAGGGTAAAATGGATTAAATCAGCGTTTCCTTAGACGTTTGAAACCCGCCCTTACGAAAATTTTGTGGTTTTGCCGCAGGGTCGTCCGCCCTCGTCCGTCCCATTCGTCGTCATGCCAATGCTTTTGGAATTCGCCGCGCCACAGCGAAAAGTTTGGTTCGCGGCTGGCGTTTCGTAACCATTTTCTGTTAAAATCGCCGAAGAAACAAAACTAAGGAATGGGCTGTCTTCAGCCCATTTTTTTTCATGTGCTTTTTTGGCGCGCGCTTTTTGCAGGTTGAAATTGAATATCAGCGAACTTCTGGAAACGACGTTGCCCGGCTTGGGCTTCGATCTGGTCGATTGGGAGATGTCTCCCAAGGGGCGGACGATTCGCGTCTTTATCGACACGCCGGAGAACGCAAATGCAGGCGCAACGGCGGGCGCGGCAGTTGGCGTGACGGTGGATGATTGCGCGGCGGTCAGTCATCATTTGACGCGCCTTTTCACGGTCGAAGGTCTTGACTACGACCGACTGGAAGTGTCGTCGCCCGGTCTTGACCGCCCGCTCAAGAAGCTGGCGGATTTCGCCCGCTTCGCCGGCTCCGAAGCGCAACTGATGTTGCGCGAACCGATCGGAGAAAGCCGCAAGATGAAAGTTTTGTTGCGCGGCGTCGAAGGCGACCGCGTGTTGGCCGAGCGCGCCGGTGAGGCATTGGCTATCGAGCATCACAATATCGAACGGGCGCGGCTCGTTCCTCAAATAGAGTGGAGAAAAGCAAAATGAATCGTGATTTGCTGCTTCTGGTGGACGCGCTGGCGCGTGAGAAAAACGTGCCGCGCGAAATCGTTTTTGCGGCGCTGGAATTTGCGCTGGCGTCGGCAACCAAAAAACGCTTCAAGGATGAAGTCGATGTGCGCGTGGCGATCGACTGCGACACCGGCGATTACGAAGCGTTCCGGCTCTGGCTCGTCGTCCTTGATGAAGAACACGAAGAGCCATCGCGGCAAATTGCGATGACCGATGTGACGGAACAGAACTTGGGACTCGACATTGGCGATATTGTCGAAGAGCCGCTCGAAGCTGTTGAGTTCGGACGCATCAGCGCGCAGGCAGCCAAGCAAGTCATTCTTCAGCGCATCCGCGATGCCGAGCGCGAACAGATCATCAATGATTTTCTGGAGCGTCAGGACAATTTGCTCAACGGCACGGTCAAGCGCATCGAGCGCGGTAACGTCATCATCGAATCGGGGCGGGTCGAAGGCCTCATTCCGCGCGATCAACTCATCCCGAAAGAAAATCTGCGGGTCGGCGATCGCATTCGCGCTTATGTGGTGAAAGTCGATCGTCAAGCCAAAGGGCCGCAACTGATTCTGTCGCGCACGGCGCCGGAATTTTTGGTGCGTTTGTTTGAACTGGAAGTGCCGGAAATCGAAGAAGAGCTGATCGAAATCATGGGCGCTGCACGCGATCCCGGCCTGCGCGCCAAAATCGCCGTCCGTTCGAACGATCCGCGTCTCGACCCGCAAGGCACGTGCATCGGCATGCGCGGCTCGCGCGTCACCGCCGTTACCAATGAGTTGGCCGGCGAGCGTGTCGATATCGTGCTGTGGTCGGAAGACCCGGCGAAGTATGTCATCAATGCGCTGGCGCCGGCAGAAGTGCAGAGCATCGTCGTCGATGAAGACAAGCACGCGATGGACGTTGCCGTCAACGAAGAAAATCTGGCGGTGGCCATCGGTCGCGGCGGCCAGAATGTGCGGCTGGCGTCCGAGATGACCGGTTGGCAAATCAATTTGATGAACGTCGAAGATTCGCAGAAGAAAGCGGAAGAAGAAAGCGCCAAGCTGCGCAGCCTCTTCACCGTGCGGCTCGATGTCGATGATGAAGTCGCCGACATTCTGATCGCCGAAGGTTTCTCGTCGCTCGAAGAAGTCGCGTATGTGCCGATTCACGAAATGCTGGAGATCGAAGCGTTCGATGAAGATACGGTTGAGGAGTTGCGCAAGCGCGCGCGCAATGCCTTGCTGACCGACGCCATTGCGCTCGAAGAAAGTCTCAAGGGCGTCGAAGAAGCGTTGTTGCAACTTCCCGGAATGTCGCCGGCGCTGGCGGCAGAACTGGCCAAGCACGAGATCAAGACACGCGACGATCTTGCCGATCTTGCCGTCGATGAATTGACTGAAATAACAACGTTGTCCCAGGAAGACGCGCAAGAATTGATTATGAAAGCCCGCGCCCATTGGTTTGAAGATGAGAGCAGTGATGAATCACCCACTGTCACGCCATAATGAATCGCGCAGGAGATTGTCAGGATGCTGCACACCACCATAGAAACTTTCGCCGAAGAACTCAAAGTGCCGATCGCCACGCTGCTCGAGCAGTTGGCGGCTGCCGGCATCGAGGACAAGAAAGCCGGCGACAAGCTCACCGCCAAGGACAAGGCGACGCTGCTGGATTATTTGCGCCAGCAACACGGCGCTTCTGCCGAGCCGAAAAAGCGGATCACGCTGACGCGCAAAGAAACTTCGGAGATTCGCGCGCCGGATGCTTCCGGTAAAGCGCGCACCATTCAGGTCGAAGTTCGCAAGAAACGGGTGCTGGTGCGCCGCGAAGAAAGCGAAGCTCTGGCAGCAGCGGCGGAGCCGCCGGCGGGTGAGGCGTTGACGTCTGATATTGCGCCGATTGAAACTGCGAGTGTTGCAAATGAGATTGCCGCTGGATTGGCCACTGAGTCAACGCCCGAAGTTTCGTCAGCTGCTCAGGATGAACAAGCGCCTAGGGTCGGCGCTCCCGCAACGTTGACCGGCGCTCGTATCGCTGCGCCGTCAACGCCGGAGAAAGCCGCGTTGGCGGCCGCTGCCGCGACCAAAGCCGCCGCTCGCAAGGCGGCTGCCGGTGAGAAGAAAGCGTCGAAGAAGAAAACACCGGCTGCCGAAGCGGCGACGCCTGTCGCAACGGCGGCAACTGCCAAAGCGCGCACGCGCGCGCCGACGCCGGTGTTGACGCCGGAAGAGTTGGCGAGCCGTCGCGCCGAAGAGCAGCGGGCGCAAGAGTTGATTGCGCGTCAGCAAGAAGATTTGCGCCGCAAGCAGGAATTGGAAGCGGCGCGACGCACCAAGAAGGAACGCGAAGAAGCAGAGAAGGCCGAAAAAGCAGCG
>JAITBX010000215.1 GCA_031283405.1 Burkholderiales bacterium
CAAAGCTATCGACAGATCGGCGGAGCCGTTGTCACTGACCGATAGTGCGAGAACGTAAGTTCCTGATGCGGGAATGGGTGGAAGCGAAAACGCCCCCGCTTGCCCGTTTATCGTGCCGCTTCTCAAAAGATTTCCCGAAGGATCGTAGAAGGAATAGTTGATAACGGCGCTCGATGGATTGACGACGATATTGGAAAAATAAAAACTCAGCAAATCGCTGGCCTGGGCATCAAAGCTCAAAGCCGCTTGGCCGCCGGAGACGATATCAACGGATTCGTTTTGTCCTGTTGCAATGGACGTTACGCTTCCCGTGTTGACGCCGGTAATGGCGTTGCGCTCAATGGAGATGATGTTACCGGCAGCGTCGTAATGGTATTCGACGGCGGTGGCGGCGAAAGCGGGAAAGGCAAAGAAGGCCACCAGAGGGATGGCAGACGCCCCTAAGGACATTGCTTTCAAACAAAATACGCAGATACGGAAACGCATGGAACTCTCCTTGGCATGAAAAACTCCAATCAACCAAAACTGCGATTGATTTCTATGAGAGCGTTTGCTCAATTCCAAAATAAATAACGTTATTGGATAAATTTATTTTACAGCAAATATCCAGAAGCGGAATTTTTATGGCGATAAAAAATTGGATTATTCACAATCTGTTGAATATCGATGCATTATAGATATCCTGAAGCAGGCACGAAAAAAACGACGCATTACTCAGAAGGCGCTTGCTATGGCATTGCAACGCTCGCAGCCGTTTGTCGCCAAGTATGAAATGGGGGAACTTCGGCTCGATATCGTCGAGTTCGTTCGCATTGCGCGATTGCTCGGACTTAATCCCGCCAAAGTTTTGAAGAATGTCGCGCCGGAATTGCAGCAGTTGGAGAGTGATCGAAAATACGGGTATTCAAAGGTGGAGTAATTCCAATCCTGAATCATTGAGCCTATACGCTCTTCACTATTCTTCTTCGCCTCATCAAAGCAAAAACAGCTACGGCGGCAGCGATGAAGCCGGAGGCTGCGCCGACGCCCAGCGCCCAGCGCGGCCCCCAATGGTTGGCGACCCAGCCGACGATGGGCGCGCCGAGCGGTGTGCCGCCCAGCGCCACGCCGACGCGCAGCGCCATCACACGCCCGCGCATGGCAGGCTCGGTAGAGAGTTGCATCATGCTGTTCGTGCTGTTGGTGAGGGTCAACGCGGCGATGCCGATGATGATGAGCGCGGCAGCGAAGAACCAAAAGCCTGGCGCAACGGCAGCGAGTGTGCAGCCGACGCCGAAGATGACGGCGCCGATCAGCAGCGTTCGGAAGCCGGGTCTCTCACGACGCGCGCCCAAGAGCGCGCCGGCGACGGTGCCGACGGCCATGATCGACGACAAGATGCCAAAGCCGCGCGCGTCGGTGTGAAAAACGCTGACGGCCATTGTCGAGATAAAAATCGGAAAGTTCAAGCCGAAAGTTCCGATCAGAAACAGCAACACCAGAATCGCTTTGAGGTCGGGGCGCCGCCACACATAGCGCAGCCCTTCAATGAAGCCACTTTGAGCGCGATGCGCTCTGGCGTTCGGGCGAAGCTCGGCAACGCGCAGGAAGGAGAGCGAAATCAATACGGCGATAAACGAAGCGCCGTTGATGAGGAATGCCAAGCCGGTGCCGATGGTAGCGATGATCACGCCTGAGATTGCCGGCCCGATCATTCGCGCTGCGTTGAACGAGGTAGAGTTGAGCGCGACGGCGTTGTGCAAATCTTCATCTCTTTCTACCAGCTCGGAAACGAAAGTCTGGCGCACCGGCGCGTCGAACGCTGCCGCGCAACCGAACAGAAAAGCGAAGACGTAAACGTGCCAGAGTTGAACAACGCCTGCGACTGTCAACACGCCCAGCGCCAGAGCGAGTACGCCCATCGTCGCCTGTGTGGCGATCAGCAGCTTGCGTTGATTGAGACGATCGGCGGCGGAGCCGGTCCACGGCAACAACAAGAATTGCGGGCCGAACTGCAAGGCCATGACCCAACCGACGGCGGCGGCGTCGTTATCGGTGAGTTGCGTGAGCACCAGCCAGCTTTGCGCCGTGCGTTGTACCCAGGTGCCGATGTTGGAGACGAAAGCGCCGGCCGCCCAAACCCGATAGTTGAAACTTCGCAGCGAGCGAAAAACGCCGGGGGTGGGTGGCCTCATGGCCTTATTTCATTCTTGAATTACGGCGCGCGACCGCCGTGAAAGCGGCCAAAGTTGCGGGCGGAAAAAAGCGCGATCAAAAATACGCCGAGGCCGAACGCGATGGCGTCAAACCAGTTTCGCCAATCAAAATCGCCGACGTGACAGATCAGCAAGTAAGCGACGACGAGATTGGCAAAGCCCCAAATCACATTCACGGCCGATGAAGAAAGGCCTTCGCCCGGCGGCTTGGCGAAGGGGCTTTGAAACGGTCTGCCCTGCATGCCGCTGACGAAATGCGGGATGGCGTTGGCGAGAAAAACGCCGCCGAAGAAGTAAGCGAGGAGAGAAAGCCAGAACATTTTAGGAGTTCCTTGTTGACAGAAGGTCGATGGTTAGTGCCATGAAAGCACCTCTGAAAATTCAAGGGAAAGAGAGTGATGAAACCGGATCATGATTTTGCGCGGAACGATTCCGGCGCTGGAAAATGGTATCACAAGTTTATGTGGAACGGTGAGCGTAGCGAATCTGTCCGTTCTGTTCACAGCACTACCGGCGCGTCCGGCAACTCGTTGCGTTGCGAATCATGAGGAGGGAAATAGCGAGCCAGTTCGCGTGATACCGCCTCGATGCCTTTGATCACGCCGCGCTCGAACGCGCCGGATTTGAACTCGGTTTCCATCGCGCGGCAAATCGTTTCCCAAGTCGCAGTGCCGACTTTTGCGTGGATGCCGCGGTCGGCAACGATTTCGACATCGCGGTCGGCCAACAAGAGATAAATCAGCACGCCGTGATTGTGTTCGGTGTCCCAGATGCGCAGTTGCGAGAACACATCGAGCGCGCGCTCACGCGCCGATTGACCGCGCAGCAGAGCAGCGTCGCCCAGCGCGCCTTCCACGACAAAACGCACTTGACCGGAATGCGTGGTTTCACCTTGCTTGATCGTCTGTTCGATATTGTCGAGAACGCTTTGCGGAAACACTTGCCGCACTCGCCAGTGGTGTT
>JAITBX010000026.1 GCA_031283405.1 Burkholderiales bacterium
GTTTCCAGAAGTTTCAGAAAACGAATCAGCCGCGACTTCTCGAATTTGTCGGCGATTTGGCCGGCGGTGGCCGAAAACAAGACGAAGGGCAAAATGAACAACCCCGCCGCCAGATTGACCAGCATCGCGCCCGACAAACCGCCGACGCTGCCAATGTGAAAAACGATGAACAGCGCCATCGCGTTCTTGAAAACATTGTCGTTGCCGGCGCCCAGAAATTGCGTCCAGAAAAAAGGCGCAAACCGGCGCTCGCGCAGCAAGCGGAATTGATGAGGGTGCGAAGTGCTCACAATGATTCAAAAGAACGCAATGCTTCGCATGATGAGAGTTTGACGCCGAGGCGTCAAGAGGCAGCGATCGGGGCTGTGGTCGCCCGTGTGTGTTGTGAACGACCACAAGCGCGAGCGATCACAAGTTGCCCCTGCGCTTCGTGATCGCCGGCACGCCCAGCAGTGCCAGCGCCAGCAGAATCAATCCGATGCCGCTGCCTTCGGCGTTGTCGGGTCTTTCGTGCAGCCACCACCACGCCCACAGCACGCTCATCACCGGAATCATCAACGTCGAAAGTCCGGCGATTCCGGCCGGCAATGTGCGCAAAATGAACAACCACAACACCCAGCACAGCGCCGTTGCCAATACCGCGTTGAAAGCCAGCGCCGTCAACATGTAGCGCGACCAGACGATAGGCGTTTTGTGTGTTGCAACAGCCAGCGCCGATAACACGACGGCGCCGATTGCCATTTGCCACGCCACCAAACTTAACAGATCAACGGCTTGATGGCGAAACGCGCGTTTGGCGACGATGGAAGCCGCCGCCCACGACGCGCCCGCAACAATCGCCAGCAACGAACTCGACAATGTTCCTTGCCATTGCCACGGTTGAATGACCAACACCAGACCTGTCGCCGCAATCGCTGTGGCGACGTATTGAAGCAAGCGCTGTTTTTCATTCAGAAACAGGGTTGCCAGCAAGATTACCCAGAAAGGCATCGTATAGACGAGCACCGCTGTTTTACCCGCACCGCCCGCGACCAATGCCAGTTGCGAGCCGCCGGTCATTCCGACTGTTTGCAACAGGCCGATCCATAATATCGGTCGCCACGGCGGCGGTTTCAGCGAACGCCCCGATAACGGCAACAGTATCAGCAGCAATAACGCGCCGAGCGCGCAGCGCATCGCCGCGAAATCGAGCGCGCCGATATAGAGCAACACTTGTTTGGTCACGATCCAGTTGTAGCTCCAGATCAGGGTCAGCACGATCAGCGCCAAAACGGCGAGGCTCTCTGCTTTAATGTTGGGCATGTTTGCAGGCGGTGCTTACAGAGGTTCAAGATTTTCCAAAGGGTAGCACAAAAAAGAACGCCCTCCAAAGGAGGGCGTTGCTTCGTGCTTTCAAATCAATTTACATCCGTTCGATCATCGCTTTGCCAAATCCCGAACAGGAAACTTGATTGGCACCCACCATCAAGCGCGCGAAATCGTAAGTGACCTGTTTGGCTTGAATCGCTTTTTCCATCGACGCGATGATGAGGTCGGCCGCTTCAAACCAGCCCATGTGACGCAACATCATTTCCGCCGAGAGAATGATCGAGCCGGGGTTGACGTAATCTTTGCCGGCGTATTTCGGCGCGGTGCCGTGCGTCGCTTCAAACATCGCCACCGAGTCCGACAAGTTGGCGCCCGGCGCGATGCCGATGCCGCCGACTTGCGCCGCCAGTGCGTCGGAGATGTAATCGCCGTTCAGATTCATGGTGGCGATCACGCTGTATTCGGCGGGGCGCAACAGGATTTGTTGCAGGAAGGCATCGGCGATCATGTCTTTGATAACGATATCCTTGCCGGTTTTCGGATTCGTGATTTTGCACCACGGGCCGTCGTCGATCAACTGCGCCTTGAATTCTTTCTGCGCCAGCCCATAGCTCCAATCGCGGAACGCGCCTTCGGTGAACTTCATGATGTTGCCTTTGTGCACGATCGTCACCGACGGCTTGTTGTTGTCGATCGCGTATTGAATCGCTTTGCGCATCAGCCGCTCCGTGCCTTCGCGCGACACCGGCTTGACGCCGATCCCGGACGTTTCAGGGAAACGAATTTTTTTGACGCCCATTTCTTTCTGGAAAAAGTCGATGACTTTCTTCGCTTGCGGCGTGCCTTCCTGCCACTCGATGCCCGCGTAAATATCTTCCGAGTTTTCGCGGAAAATCACCATGTCGGTTTTTTCCGGCTCTTTGAGCGGCGACGGAACACCCTGAAAATAACGGATCGGTCGCAGGCACACATACAAATCCAGTTCCTGCCGCAGCGCCACGTTGAGTGAGCGAATCCCGCCGCCGACTGGCGTGGTCAACGGCCCCTTGATCGACACCACATATTCTTTCAGCGCATGCAGCGTTTCTTCCGGCAGCCAAGTGTCTTTATCGTAAACGTGCGTCGCTTTTTCTCCGGAATAGATTTCCATCCAGCTGATTTTGCGTTTTCCGTCGTAGGCTTTTTTCACTGCCGCATCCACGACTTGAATCATGACCGGCGAAATATCGACACCGATGCCGTCGCCTTCGATGTAAGGAATGATCGGATGATCGCTGATGTTGAGAGAGAAATCGGCGTTGACAGTAATCTTGTCGCCAGCCGGTACTTTGATATGTTGGTATTTCATGCAAACTCCTCTGAAAAGATACAAATGCAAGCAAGACAAAAAACATTCGACGGCGCAGTGCGCGACGCGCAGATCGGTATCATGCACCATGAGCGCGACTCGCGCAAGTGCGCAAAAGTAGTAGCACTCTCTGTGTGGTTGTTCTGTTGATGAAGTTTTCCACTATACTAAACGCCCAAACACTCCGAACGATTTTCCCTAACGTTAAAAAGGTTTTTTATGGCACGCGCCGCTTTGTTTTTGATTGACGGCTTTGAAGAGACTGAAGCCCTGTGTACCGCCGATATACTGCGGCGCGGCGATGTCGATGTGGCGCTGGTGTCGCTCGATGGGCAGCCCACCGTGCGCGGTAAACACCACATTGCCGTTGTGGCTGATACTTTGTTTGAAGACCTCGGCGATGCCGACTTCGATATGCTGATCCTCCCGGGCGGCACCATCGCCTACCTCGACCACGCGCCGCTTTTGGCCTACCTTCAAACACACGATCAGGCGGGTAAACTTTTGGCGGCCATCTGCGCCGCGCCCGCCGTCTTTGGAACGTTGGGAATGCTCAAGGACAAAGCCGCCGTTTGCTATCCGGGCATGGAGGGTTATCTGACCGGCGCGCGCCTGAACCAGAAAGAAGTGGAAACCGACGGACACATCACGACCTCGAAAGGGCCGGGCACAACGATCCCGTTTGCCCTGCGCTTGTTGACGATCTTGCAAGGAAAATCTGTCGCGCAGCGCGTCGCCGAAAATTTTTTGGTTTCAATGCCGTAGAGGCGAAGGCGCTTCAGCAAAATCTATTGCTGCGCCGCCGAAACGTTTCCCAGCGTCCTCTTCGCAAACACCAAATCCTCCCACGACTTCGCCTTGTCCGCCGGACTGCGCAACAAATACGCCGGATGGTAAGTCACCACCAGCGGCGTTTCCTGATAGCGATGCCCGCGCCCGCGCAAGCTGGCGATGCTGGCGTCGGTGTTCAACAACAACATCGCCGCGCTCTTGCCCAGCGCCACGATGATCTTCGGCGCGATCAACGCAATCTGCCGTTCGAGATAAGGGCGGCAAGCGTCGGCTTCCTGCGGCGTCGGCGCGCGATTGTTCGGCGGCCTGCACTTGAGCACGTTGGCGATGTAAACATCGCTGCCGCGTTTCATGCCGAGCGCCGCCAACATTTGATCGAGGAGACGACCGGCCTGTCCGACAAACGGCTCGCCTTTTTTGTCCTCTTCGGCGCCCGGCCCTTCGCCGACAAACAACCAGCGCGCGTGAACATCGCCGACGCCAGGCACTGCCTTGGTGCGCGTTTTGCACAGATCACACGCCGTGCAAGCAGCGACATCGGCGGCAAAATCGTTCCACGACAACTGAGCGATGCGTTGCCCGCGCGTATCTGAAAAAGCACCCGGCGAAAACACTTCTTCTTTCGCTTGCGTTTTTTCGCGCGTTTTTTCGTGCGATGTTTCGTGCGGCGTTTCACGCGATAACTGCTTCTTCAAATCTGCGAATCCCGTCGCTTGCCGAGGCTCCGGCAAGTCCGGTGCGTCGGGCACAGGCGATTTCGTTCCTCGCAACTGCCACGAAATCAGTCCAAACTCACTCAACACAACGTCACGCCGCATGCTTGTTTCCTTCTTCTTGCCAACGCATCACCCAGGCGTTTTCGCGGCTGCCGCCCGGACAAGCGTAATACGCCTTGCGCGCGCCGACGATTTCAAATCCCATTTGCCGATACAAGGTTTGCGCGCCCACGTTTGATTCGCGCACTTCCAAAAAAACTTGCGGCGTGTTGTAGCGCGACGCCGACTGCAATAACTCCGCAACCAAAAAACGCCCCACGCCGCGCCGCCGCCATGATTTTGCGACCGACAAGTTGAGCAACTCCGCTTCGCGCCAGAGCACTTTGAGCACGCCGTAGCCCGCGATTTCGTTGCCGTCCAGAACGATCGGCAACACATCGCCCGTCGACATTGCGTCCAGAAACGCCTGCTCGCCCCACGGCGTGAAATGCGCGTCGCGCTCAATCGCCAACACCTGCGGCAAATCGCTCTCCAACATCGGCCGCAAGACGAGTCCCGTCGGGCAAGCGATAGCATCGAGTTCCAACGCTTTCACAACATTTCTCCCGCCGCCCGCTCGGCGCTGGTCAACGCGACCCGTTGACGCACATACAGCGGCGTCGCTTCTGCCGCCGTCACCACTTCGCCGCGCTTCCATGCCGCCAGCCCCAGCAACCCCACCGCTTGCGCAGACGGGCGCGCGTTTGTCTGTGCGGTTTGCCAAGGGAACGATGCCGCCAACGCCGGATAAGCGGCCAACCCGTCGCCGACGATGCTCCATTCGTTGTCGTTCTTTGCGGCTTCACGAAAACACGCCGCCGCAATTTCCGGCTTCGCCGCCATCGGCGGCAACACCTCATCCCACGCGCCTGCCCGATAGCGCCACGCCGCCGCATACACTTCCCGCATTCGCGCGTCGGCCACGGTGAAAATGTTTTCGCCGCCCCATTTCAAACGCGCCGTCTCGGCGATGGCCAACAAACTGCATACCGGCGTCAGCGGCAAATTTGCCCCCAGCGCCAAGCCCTGTGCCGCGCCGCAAGCGATGCGCACGCCCGTAAACGAGCCGGGGCCGGCGCCGAAAGCAATGGCGTCGAGCTGCTTCAGCGTCACGCTCGCCGCCGCCAGCGTTTCCTGAACCAGCGGCAAAATCCGCCCGGAATGACCGGGACCGACCTCGACATCGCGCGTGGCCCACCCCGCCGCGTCGCCGACGGCGACCGACAACCATTGCGTGGAAGTTTCCAGAGCGAGGATGGGCATTTCGATATTTTACAGGTATCAGGTATCAGATATGCTCCTTCCCCGACGCCCCCTTTTGCAAAGGGGGTGTCGGCGAAGCCGACGGGGGTTTGTACTCTCGCCTTCGGCGAGAGTGGGGGAAGGTTGGGAAAGGGGCAAGGGATCAAATGTAAGGGCGACCTGTGATCGCCCGTTTTTCAAACCCTCTTCCCTTGTGGTGCTTCGACAGGCTCAGCATGCACGGAAGGGTGGCCGAAGGCCGGGTGAGGGGACGGCCTGTGAGCCGCTCAACCCACCAGCGCCTGCAACAACCACAGCGCCACCATGCCCGCGGCGATGGTCGCCAGCACATGCCGCGTCCAATACGCCGCCGCCAGCGCGACCAGCGCCGCCCACAATCGGATGTTGCCGGGTTCCAGCGACAGCGCGTCGTTTTGCATGAGAATTTCCGGCGCGATCAGCGCCGCCAGCACCGTCGGCGGCACATAGCGCAGCAAATGCCGCAACGCAGGACTTTGCGGCAGAAAGCGAGCGCCGGCAATGAACGAGAAGCGCAACAGAAACGTCAGCGCCCCGCACACGATCATGAGGAGAAGGATATCTACCCGCATTTTTCTACCCGCTTTTCTCTACTTTTCGTCCCACCAACGATGCACAAGCAAGCCGACCACCATGCCGATAGCCGCCGCCGCCAGTATCCACAGTTTGTGCGGCAGCGATTGCAACGCCAGCGCCGCCGCGCCCGATGCCAGCGCTGCGCAAATCTCGCTCTTGCGCCGCACCGACAACACCAGAAGCGCGATGAAGGTCAGCGCGATCGAAAACTCCAGCGACCAACTGTCGGGAATCGCCCGTCCCACGAAAACGCCGACGATGGTCGAGATGACCCAGCCCGTCCACAGCGTCAATCCTGTTCCCAACAAATACCAGTGTCGGAACGCTGTCACCGAGCCGTCGCGAAAACGCCGCACCGCCACCATGTAGGCTTCGTCGGTCAAGAGGTATGACAGCACGCATTTCCAGCGCCAGGGCAGCGCGCTCAGATACGGCGCCATGTCGGCGCTGTAGAGCAGATGCCGCAGATTGACGATGCCGACCGTCGCGCCAATCACCGAAAACGGCGCCGCCACGCCCCACAGTTGCACGAAAACGATTTGCGACGAGCCTCCCAGCACGATCACCGACATCGACATGACCGCCCACGCCGGCAGCCCCGCCGCCAGCCCCAGCACGCCGAAGATCAGCCCGAACGGCACGATGCCGAGCAACAACGGCATTTCCGCCTGCACGCCGGCCAGAAATTCGGCGCGAGCGCCGGGGATCATGGAAACATCGGAGGAGTCATCGGCGAAAGGGTTGGGAGGAGGAGTCACGAAGCGTGCTGAAAAAGGCAATTCGATATTGTAAGTCATGGGATCGGGCGAGGGGCGGGTTTCAAACCCGCTCCTGCACGCATCAGGTATCATGGGGTTCCAAACCCACCCTGCCGGCCATTGACACGGTTTCACCTTTTCCGTCATTCCCGCGAAGGCGGGAATCCAGCCCACCCGCCCTCATTATTTCGTCTTTGTCGCCATTGATAACAGTTGTGCTTTCGCAAGTATTGATGTGTGTGTTTCGCTTCACTCAACGGCTTTACAAAGGACTGGCTTCCCGCCTTCACGGGAATGACGGTAAGAAAAGGTGTTGCCTGATTCTCACTCCTCCAAGGAGGGGAATGGAAACAAGGATCAGGTATCATGTGGGGCGGGTTTCAAACCCGCCTCTACAAATTGATGCCTGATATCTGATGTCTTTCATTGCCCTTATCGAATCGCTCGACCAGGAAGGTCGCGGCATTGCCCGCCTCGACGGCAAAGCCGTTTTCGTCGAAGGCGCGTTGCCCGGCGAGACGGTAGTCGCGCAAATCCTGAAACGCAAACCGACGGTGGATTTTGCACGCGCTGAGCAAGTG
>JAITBX010000060.1 GCA_031283405.1 Burkholderiales bacterium
TTCGCTGATTTTTGAACGGCGATAGTATCGATTTTTTCCAGTCATCTCAAGAAGTTAGCATGCTTTTGAACATGTTTGCTTCCTAAGCCCCAATGCAATTATTTGAATTAACGGTGTTCCAAGTTTCAGGATTGCGTTTCATGTTCATATCTGCGTTGCAACGCTTCCGTCACCAGCGCCTGCGCCCACTCGCTCACGTCCTGCGCAAACGGATCTGCCGTCAACAGATTCGGCATGCTGCGCAACCAGGTGATCTGCCGCTTGGCGAGTTGCCGCGTCGCCGCGATGCCGGTGGCGCACAGCGTCTCCTCATCACACCTTCCGTCGAGATACGTCCAGACCTGCCGATACCCCACGCAACGCATCGACGGCATCGACGGCGTCAGCGAATAACGCGCCCGCAGCGCGCGCACTTCGTCGATCAATCCTTCTTGCAACATGCGATCGAAGCGTTGCGCGATGGCATCGTGCAATGCCTTGCGATCGTTCGGCAACAACGCCAAACACAACGTCTCTCCCAACGCATCCTCTTGCTGCCGCTGCCCTTGCAACTGCGACAAGGGCTTGCCGGTCAGCCGCCACACTTCAAGCGCGCGCTGAATGCGTTGCGCGTCGGTCGCTTTCAATCGCGCCGCCGTCACCGGATCGACGCGATTCAACTCAGCATGCAATGCCGGCCAACCTTCCCGCGCCGCCCAAGCATCGAGTTCGGCGCGCACGCCTTCATTCGCTTCCGGCAAATCGCTCAACCCTTCAAGCAGCGCTTTGAAATACAACATGGTGCCGCCCGCCAGCAACGGCAATTTTTCGCGCTGCCGAATGTCTCGAACGGCGGCGAGTGCATCGCGCACAAAGCGCGCCGCCGAATAAGATTCGGTCGGGGCGATCAAGTCGAGTAGATGATGCGGCACCCGCGCGCGCGTCACTTCATCCGGTTTGGCGGCGCCGATGTTCATGCCGCGATAGACTTGCGCCGAGTCAACGCTGACGATTTCGCCGTTGAAATGTTCGGCGAGTTCGAGCGCCAACGCGCTCTTTCCGGTCGCCGTCGGCCCCATCAACAAAACGGTGGGAGGAAAAAAAGTTGACGCAGCCATCGCTCAGCTTTCAAAACAACAACGCAGCCATCACTGGCCGCGCATGAAGAGCGCGTCGAGCGCGTCGAGCGTGAACTGATACCAGGTAGGACGGCCATGATTGCATTGCCCGCCGCGCTCGGTGCGTTCCATGTCGCGCAAGAGCGCGTTCATTTCGGGAAGGGCCAGCAAACGATGGGCGCGCACGGCGCCGTGACACGCCATCGTCGCCAGCAATTCGTTTCGCCGCGCTTTGATCTCCCGCGAGTCGCCGCACTCGTGCAAGTCGCGCAACACGGCGCGCGCCAACGCCGCCGCATCAGCATCGCGCAACAAAGCGGGAAGGCAACGAACTGCCAATGTTGATGGTCCCACCGCACTCAATTCCAGCCCAAGCGCCGCCAGCGTTTCGGCGTGCGCTTCCGCCGTCGCCATCTCCAGCGGTGTCGCCGCAAACGATATAGGCACCAGCAACGGCTGCGCCGGCAAAGGCTGCGATGCCGCAGCTTCCTTCATCTGTTCATAGACGATACGCTCGTGCGCGGCGTGCATGTCGATCAACACCAAGCCCGCATGGTTTTGCGCCAGAATGTAAATCCCGTGCAGTTGCGCAATCGCAAAACCCAGCGGCGGCGCGCCGACGGATGCGCTCTCATCGGTAACTTGCGGTAGTGATGAAAAAACGTTGGCCGATGAAGATTTTGTTCCGAATAATTTATCGTAGAACGGCGACGGGCTCCATCCTTCGACCGCTACCGTTTCGCGCACCGGCAATGAAAACGCGGATTGCTTCGTCGGATAATACGACGGGTAATGCGCGGTCGCTTTTGCGGCAGGCGCGTGAGCGTCAGCGTAAGCAAGCCTTTCATTTTCGCCGCCCGCAACGATTTGATTTCCCACCGGCAACGCCAGCGCTCGCTCGACGCTTTGACGAACGAAGCGATGAATCGATTGGCTGTCACGAAAGCGAACTTCGGTTTTTTGCGGATGAACATTGACATCGACGTTGTGCGGATCAAGCGTCAACCACAGCGCGTAAGACGGCTGCTGACTGCCGTGCAAAACATCGCGGAACGCTTCGCGCAAAGCGTGCAGCACAACGCGGTCGCGCACAAAACGACCGTTCACAAAAAAATACGCCGCGTCTTTCGGCAGCGCCGATCCGGCTGCCGGCGACACCACATAACCCGTTAACTGCAAATCCGCCGCCGCCGTTTCCAGAAAACGGGCGTCTTTCGCAAAAACCTCTCCCAAGACTTGGCGCACCCGTTCGGCGCGCGCTGCACTTGGCCAGCGATGAATCTCGCGGCCATTGTGTTTCAACAAAAAAGGAACTTCGGGATACGCCAGCGCAATGCGGCGAAACGTTTCTTCGCAGTGCGCCCACTCGGTCGCTTCGGTGCGCAAAAATTTGCGGCGCGCGGGAGTATTGAAATACAAATCGTCGAGCGTAACGGTTGTTCCCGCTGCCAGCGCCGCCGGTTCCACCGCACCGACGGTTCCGCCTTCGACATCGAGCCGCCACGCATGCAATGCGTTGCGCGCGCGCGACACGATCGAAAAACGCGACACCGCCGCCATCGACGCCAACGCTTCGCCGCGAAAACCCAGCGTCGCAATCGCGTCGAGATCGCTGGTCACGGCGATTTTTGAAGTCGCGTGCCGCGCCACCGCCGGCGGCAAATCTTCGCGCGCAATGCCAACGCCGTCGTCGCTCACCTGCAAGCGTTTGCAACCGCCGCCGATTAACGTGACTTCGATGTGCGCCGCTTGCGCATCGAGACTGTTCTCCAGCAATTCTTTCAACGCGGCCGCCGGCCGCTCGACAACTTCGCCAGCGGCGATCTGATTGATTAACTGATCGGAAAGCGGATGAATGACGGACATTAGAACGCTTTTGATTTAATCAAGTGGATACAAATTTCCCTTTCCCGCAAGCGGGAGAGGGAAAAGAATGTTCAGAAATAAATGCAGTCATCTAAATCAAAAATGTTGTAGCGTCTGTTAACGCGATGAATCATTCTGAATCAAAATCTGGGCGTAGGCCGAATGGTTGTGGATGGACTCAAAATTTTCCGCTTCGACGCTGAACGACGCCAATCTTTTATCGGCGGCCAAGCGTTGCGCGATGCCGCGCACCATGTCTTCGACAAAATTGGGATGATCGTGCGCGTATTCGGTGACGTATTTTTCGTCAGCGCGTTTCAGAATGGCGAAAAGCTCGCTCGACGCTTCCTCTTCGGCGACCCGAATCAAGTCCATCACAAAAAGTGGCTCATCCGACATCGGTTCTTCCAACATCACGCCCAACGTTACCACCGAGCGCTGATTGTGCGCTCCGTAATCGGAAATCCGCTTCGAGCAGGGACACAGCGACGTTACCGGAATATCGACTTCCACACGCTCGCCGTAGCGCCCGTCTTTCACTTCGCCGGAGAGGCGCACGAGATAATTCATCGTGCTTTCGATGCTCGAAACCGGCGCTTTCTTGCGCGCAAAAAAATCAAACTCCAGATGCAGTTCACCCGCCGTCGCGCCCAGCCGCTTGAGCAACAACGCCGACCAATCGCGCAGCGCGCCGATCTTCAGCGGCTTCTTTGCGCTCTTCTCGCTCATTTCTTCAAACAAGGTCACCAGCCGCGACATGTGCGTGCCTTTTTGCTGCGCCGACAACATGATGTAGGCGCTGCACGCGGCAACCGTCGCTTGCGCCGCGCCGTCACGATCAACGAAATGAATCGGATAGCGCAGGCGCTTCACGCCCACGCGGTCGATCGGCAAGCGTCGCGTATCGTGCTCCGATTGCACATCGGGCATCATCGCCACAACGTGAGTCGAGTGTTTTACTTCTTTAGCGTTCATGAAGGCTCTTGAGTTTCCAAGCGGGCGGAATGTTTTCTTCGCGCCTGCCATTTTTGTATTTGCCGGACAATGCCCGCCGCGTCAAGTTCACATTGCGCCAACAACTTTTCCGGTGCGCCGTGTTCGATGAAATGATCGGGCAAGCCCAGATGCAAAATTGGTTTGACGATGCCGGCGCCGGAAAGAAATTCGGCAACCGCCGCGCCGGCGCCGCCCATCACGACATTTTCTTCGATCGTGCTCAGTTCATCGTGAGTGTTTGCCAGCTCTTCGATCAATGCAGCGTCGAGCGGTTTGACGAAGCGCATGTTGGCAACCGTCGCGTCAAGTTTTTCCGCTGCGGCCAGCGCATTCGTCAGCAAAGCGCCGAAAACCAGCAGCGCGATTTTTCTGCCTCTCGTGTTCGTCGCTCGACGGCGAATTTCGCCGTGCCCCACCGGCAGCGTGTCCAGCGTTGACGGCACGGCAACGCCGGAGCCGACGCCGCGCGGATAGCGCACGGCGGCGGGCACATCCATTCGGAACGCGGTCGTCAACATCGCACGGCATTCGGCTTCATCCGCCGGCGCCATGATCGTCAAGTTGGGAATACAACGCATGAACGACAAATCGAAGGCGCCGATGTGCGTCGGCCCGTCAGCGCCGACGATGCCGGCGCGGTCGATCGCAAACACCACCGGCAAATTTTGCAGCGCCACATCGTGAATCAGTTGATCGTAAGCGCGCTGCAAAAACGTCGAGTAAATCGCCACCACCGGCTTCAAGCCGTCGCACGCCAGTCCGGCCGCGAACGTCACCGCGTGTTGTTCGGCGATGCCGACATCGAAATAGCGTTGCGGAAATTCACGCGCAAATTCAGTCAATCCCGAACCTTCGCACATCGCCGGCGTGATTGCCGCCAAACGCTTGTCGGCGCGCGCCATGTCGCACAACCATTGGCCGAACACTTCCGTGTAAGTCACTGTGTGCGCAAAACCGGCTTTCGCTTTCGGCACGATGCCCTCTTGCGGATCAAAGCGCGTCACGCCGTGATAAAGAATCGGGTCTTGCGCCGCCGGCGCATAACCGTGACCTTTTTCGGTGACGATGTGCAAGAGCCGCGGCCCCTTTAACTCGCGCAGGTTGACCAGTGTTTTCGCCAGCGTATCGACATCGTGTCCGTTGATCGGACCGACGTAAAAGAAACCGAATTCCTCGAACAGCGTGCTCGGCAACAGCATGCCCTTCGTGTGTTCCTCCATCCGCTTCGCAAAACGTTTCATCGACGGAATTTTGGCGAGAAAATCCTTGCCGCTGTCGCGCACCGAGTTGTACAACGGGCTGGTCAGTATTCGCGTCAGGTATTGATGAAACGCGCCGACCGGTTTCGAGATCGACATTTCGTTATCGTTGAGAATCACCAGAAGATCGGCGTCCATCGCGCCAGCGTTGTTCAACGCTTCAAACGCCATGCCGGCGCTCATCGCGCCGTCGCCGATCACCGCCACCACCCGCCGCGAATCATTCTGGGCGGCTTGCGCCGCGACGGCCATGCCGAGCGCCGCCGAAACCGAAGTCGATGAATGCGCCGTGCCGAACGCATCGTATTCACTTTCCGAACGCGACGGAAAACCGGACAACCCGCCTTTCTGCCGCAACGTGTGCAAGCGCGCGCGCCGACCGGTCAGCGCCTTGTGCGCATACGTTTGATGCCCCACGTCCCAAATGATGCGATCGTCCGGCGTGTTGAAAGCGTAATGCAGCGCCACCGTCAACTCGATCACGCCGAGGTTCGACGACAAATGGCCGCCCGTTTGCGCCACCGTTTCCAACACAAACGCGCGCAACTCTTCGACCAGCTTCGGCAACGCTTCGCGCGGCAGCTTCCGCACATCCTGCGGCGATTCGATCGCGTCGAGCAACGAGGCGGCGGCGATGTTCGCGCTTGCGCTCGTGTTTGCATCAGACGCGACAACATCAAAAGCCGTTGCGCCCAACACCGTGGCTTCCATCGCCTTGGCGTCAACCGCTGTTGCTTCCGCGCTTTCACTCGCCGCTTTCACTCTGTCCTGCACTTTGTCTTTTGCCTTGTCTTTTGTCGCCGCTTCGGCAACGTTTTCTGTTTCCCTGTTCACAGAAGCGTCGGTCAACATCAACTCCGAATAAGCGCTCATGATTCAATGACTCCGTGTGACCGCTTGCGCCGCCAACGCTTTCAGCGGCCACGCTGCCGTTCCGAAAATTTCCAGCGCCTGTTGCGCTTCCTCGCATAAAGCGCGCATCTTCTCCTTGGCGTTTTGCAAACCGAGCAAAGTCACATAGGTAACTTTATTTTGCGCCGCATCCTTGCCCGCCGTCTTGCCCAAATCCAGCGTGCTGCCTTCGACATCGAGCACATCGTCGGCAATCTGAAACGCCAGCCCGACCGCCGCCGCATAGCGCGTCAACGCGGCGCGTTTTGCCGGCGTCAACGTTGCACATGCAGCGCCCAGCATCACTGCCGCTTCGATCAACGCGCCGGTTTTCCGCCGGTGCATCGCTTCCAAGTCTTGCACCGTTGCCACTTCGCCGCTCAAATCCCGCGCTTGTCCGCCGACCATCCCGCTCGCGCCCGCCGCGCTTGCCAGCAACGCGCACGCTGCCGCCGGATCACGCATTTTGCTTTGCGCCAATACCCAAAACGCCTGCGTCTGCAACGCATCGCCCGCCAACAACGCCAAAGCTTCGCCGAACGCGACATGGCACGACGGCTGACCGCGCCGCACATCATCGTCGTCCATACACGGCAAATCATCGTGCACCAGCGAATAAGCGTGCAACAATTCCACTGCCGCCGCCGGCGCATCGACAATCGCAACCTCGGCGCCGCCCAACTGCGCCGTCGCATACACCAGCAACGCCCGCCAGCGCTTGCCGCCCGCCAGCGCCGCATAACGCATCGCATCCCACAGCCGTGACGCTTCTGCCGATGATGAAAGGGTGACCAAAAATTGGTCAAGCGCCGTCTCGACCCGCGCCCGATGCGTCGCTTGCCAAGTGATCATCGCCGCCGCCGAAGAGGCCGCGTCGGAAGGTTCAATCGTCGCTTGCCGTATCGTCATCGCCGAACGCCTTCAACATGCCGTCTTCCAACACCTTCACCTGTTGCTGCGCATCGCGCAACGCATTCTGACAATACGCCAACAACACCGCGCCGCGCTGATATTGCGCCAGCGCCTCGGCCAGCGGCAAACCGCCCTGCTCCATTCGGGTGACGATGTCCTCCAGCTCGGTCATCGCCGCTTCAAAACTGGCAGGAGTTGTCGCTTTGGTAAGAGTCGAAGTTTTGGCCATGATGTTTTGTCGTGCTGTGAAATTGCTTGCTGATTTGCCTGTCAAAAAATCGCTTCGCCAGGCTGACGGATGAACCGGCGCACAAAATGATTATTTTAACACGCGGCTTTGTTGACGACGGCATGTGACGGGCTTGTCATAGGCATCTTCCTGCGTGTAATATTCATTTCGGGCAACCCCACGACAGCGAGAAAACGTGAACACGTTTGATACCACCACTTCCCATGCGCCGGCCAACGCGGACGAAGCGCTACGAGCCGCGCAAGCCGAAGTGAATTGCTGGCGCGACGGAGAATTTCTGGTGCTGCGACGAGGCGCGGACTTTCCCAATTATGGTTGCGCCAAATGTGGCGAGCCGGTATCTCCTCCTTCTCAGCGCTACAACTTGCGTGTCTATCGGCATTCACGCCGGATCATTGGTATTGGGGTTTCAGCATTCTTCCTTTTGCTAGCTGCCTTGGTTACGTTGACATCTTTGTCATGGGGCATGGCTTTGTCTATTGCGTTTCTGTTGGCCTTTTGGGCAATGGTAATCACTTCGTGGTTTTTTGGACGTTCTTTTATAACGTAAATTTCATTTTGCACCCGCCACAAGTGGAGCTGGCGGATCGGGTCTTTGGGCGGGTTCATACTCTTGCTCGTGATCGCCGCCGTCCTCATTATTTTGAGGGATGCTTCACTGTTATCATGGCCGCTTCCCTTGGCACAGTCTGCCGCACTCTTTTTTCTGCCGTCTTTGCCCATACTCCTGCGTCCGGAGTTTTCATCGAAGAAAATCGACCAAGACTGCATTTGGATCAAAGGTTGCGGCGAAGCGTTTTTGGCAACTCTGCCTGAATTTGAGCAAGAGCCGCCTGCAACTACCCGTTAAAAACATAGGTTGCGGGTGAGCAAAGCGAACCCCAACGAGCCTCTGTCGTGCCGAGCGAAGCGAGCCGCAACGCCGCACCTTTGTACACCTCGGCGCATCGAAAAAAACAAACATCATCAAATCGCGGCGCGCAACGAGTTTGGCAGGTGTGAGGATGGTGTTATTTGAAGCGTTGCTGAGCGCACAGAAAAGAAACCGCAGCCTTTCACTTTCAACCAATGTGTGCCGTCATTCCCGCGAAGGCGGGAATCCAGTCCTTCGTACCACAAATTTTCATAGGATGCGCAAGAACACAGTCGCGCGATTTTTCTCATGTCTCGGCGATAGAAAAAAATAATGAGCGTGAAAGGGCTGGATTCCCGCCTTCGCGGGAATGACGCCATTGAAAGGAATGCGCTTTTGTTTCGATACCGTTGTGCCTTTGCAACCATTGATGCGGAACCATGCCATCTGATCCTTGGTGCCTGACTACCGCCTGAATTCCATCACCTTGAAAATCCCGCCCATCGCTTCGGGAGCGATCAAGGTGCGCACGGCTTGCGCGGCAGAGCGATACGCCATTTCGCCCTGCGCGTTGTTGTGTTCTGCATTTTGTTCAACGCCATGCTTAATATCACACGCCAGACGATCGAGGATGCCGTGCTTCTGCAAAAATTCGCTCTGCGTTTGAAACGACGCCAGCGTCAATCCGCCGCGCCGCGCCGCTTCGGCCATCGCCGCGAAATCAACGTGATGCGTGATGTCGAGCAGCCCCGGCCAGAGCAATGAGTCATCGAGAACGCGATGCCGGTAATACGCTCTTAACGTGCCGTTCGCGTACTGCACGGGCAACGTTTCGCCGCGCTCGAAGCCGTAATCGTTGACGAAGAGCGTGCTGCCCGCCGTCAAACATCGCCCCAAAGTTTCAAGCAACGCTTCGCCTTCCACATTGAGTTCGGCTATGTATTTCCCTTGCGCATCACTTTGCTTCGGAAAACGCGAAGCCGCCAACGCTTG
>JAITBX010000068.1 GCA_031283405.1 Burkholderiales bacterium
CACATGGTAGTGAATTTGCCACGCGCAATGGCTTGCTTTGTCAACTTCTCCATTGGCATTTTGGCTCATCCTGGCATTTTAGTCCCCGCGCCAAGAGCGCGGGGAATTACAAGTTCAACCAGAAAAAATGGCCGGGCATGTATCGCCACGGCTTGGGCGAGTCCATTCACTTACGCTGTTTTTTCACCACTCCCAACTGCCGACAAATTTCGAGTGTCAGTTCCGATTGATTCAGCGTGTAAAAATGCAGCCCCGGCGCGCCTTGTTCGAGCAAGCGCGCGCAAAGTTCGGTGACGACATCGAGGCCGAAAGCACGGACTGACGCCACATCGTCGCCGTAACCTTCCATGCGGCGGCGAATCCAGCGCGGAATTTCGGCGCCGCACATTTCGGAAAAACGCGCCAGCCTTGAAAAGCTCATGATCGGCATGATGCCGGGAACGATCGGCACATCAATACCCAATGCAGCGCCAGCATCGACGAAATGCCAGTACGCATCGGCGTTGTAAAAATACTGCGTGATCGCGGAGTTGGCGCCGGCGTCGATCTTGCGCTTGAAAGAACGAAGATCGGCTTCGGCGCTCGCTGCCTGCGGATGAACTTCAGGGTAGGCGGCAACGTCGATGTGAAACCAGTCGCCGCTGGTTTCACGAATGAGCGCAACCAATTCGGCAGCGTAGCGAAAAGCGCCGCTGTCGAAAGTGCCCGACGGCAAATCGCCGCGCAAGGCGACGAGGTGACGAATGTTGTGAGCGCGATAGTGGTCGATGATTTCGTGAATCGCTTCTTTGTGCGCGCCGATGCACGACAAGTGCGGCACGGCGTTCAAGCCGTCGCGCTGCATGTGCAGCACCGTGTCCAGCGTGCCCTGACGGGTCGAACCGCCGGCGCCGAAAGTGACCGAGCAAAACGTCGGCTGCAAACACTGCAAATCGCGCTGCACCTGAACCAGCTTGTCGATGCCTTCCTGTGTCTTCGGCGGAAAAAATTCGAGACTGATCTCGTGGGCGCCGCCGGTAAAAACATTTTTTTCAAGCGCCATGCTTTTTCTCTCCAAGAATCAACGCTGATAATATCCACGAGATGAGGCTATAGACAATCGCGCCGAAAAATGCCAACCAGAAACTGCCGACGTGAAACCCCTGAAAAACAGAGCCGGCCAGCCAGAACAGCAACGCATTGATCACCAGAATGAAAAGGCCGAGCGTCAGCACTGTTACCGGCAGCGTCAGCAAAACCAGAATCGGGCGAATCAGCGCATTGATCAGCCCCAGAATCAGCGCCGCGCCGAACGACGATACCGAAATCGACGGCAACACATACGGCAACAACAACAACGCGACAGCGTTGATCAGCCACACCAGCAAGATTCGTATCATGATGCACTCCGCCGCTTCAATAGCGATAAGTGTCGGGCTTGTACGGCCCTTCGACCGGCACGCCGAGGTAAGCGGCTTGCGCTTTGGTCAGAGGCGTCAATCGCGCGTTGAGCTTTTTCAGTTGTAGCCACGCCACTTTTTCATCGAGCGTCTTGGGCAGCACATAAACGCCGACCGGATACGCGCCCGTGTCGCGCTTGCTCCATAGCTCGATCTGCGCCAGCGTTTGATTGGCGAACGACGAACTCATCACATACGAAGGATGGCCGGTCGCGCAGCCCAGATTCACCAAGCGCCCTTCGGCCAGCAAAATGATCCGTTTGCCGTCGGGGAAAATGATGTGATCGACTTGCGGCTTGATATTTTCCCAGCGGTATTGGTGCAATGACGCGACTTGAATTTCGTTGTCGAAGTGACCGATGTTGCAGACGATGGCGTTGTTTTTCATTCGCGCCATGTGGTCGTGCGTAATCACATCTCGGTTGCCGGTACACGTCACGAAAATATCGGCTTTGTCGGCGGCTTCGTCCATCGTCACGACGCGATACCCTTCCATCGACGCCTGCAAGGCGCAAATCGGGTCGATCTCGGTGACCCATACTTGCGCCGACAGTGAGCGCAATGCTTGCGCCGATCCCTTGCCGACATCGCCGTAGCCGCAAATCACGGCAACTTTGCCGGCGATCATCACATCGGTGGCGCGCTTGATGCCATCGAGCAGCGATTCGCGGCAACCGTAGAGATTGTCGAACTTCGATTTGGTGACCGAATCATTGACATTGATCGCCGGAAACGACAAACGGCCTTGCTCGTGCATTTGTTGCAAACGATGAACGCCGGTTGTCGTTTCTTCGGTCACGCCGCGAATCGACGCTTTGACCGTCGAGTAAAAATTCGGCGAAGTCTTCAGTGTTTTCTTGATCGAAGCAAACAGCGCCTGCTCTTCCTCGCTGTTAGGATGATCGAGCAAGAAAACATTTTTTTCGGCTTCGCTGCCGAGATGAACGAGCAACGTAGCGTCGCCGCCGTCGTCGAGAATCATGTTGGGCGCTTCGTTGTTCGGCCATTGCAAAATCCGATGCGTGTAATCCCAGTACTCGGCCAGCGTCTCGCCCTTGTACGCAAACACCGGCGTGCCTTGTGCGGCGATGGCGGCGGCGGCGTGATCCTGCGTCGAATAAATGTTGCACGACGCCCAGCGCACTTGCGCGCCCAGCGCTTGCAACGTTTCGATCAACACGGCGGTTTGAATCGTCATGTGCAGCGAACCGGCGATGCGCGCGCCGGCCAGCGGTTTTTGCGCCGCGTATTCTTCGCGGATCGCCATCAGCCCCGGCATTTCGGTTTCGGCGATGGCAATCTCGCGGCGTCCCCAATCGGAAAGCGCGAGATCGACGACGTGATAATCGCCGGTATTTTGATGGTGTTGAGTGGGGTGCAGCATCGTGAAATCCTTAAAAAAACAATCGAAGGAAGCACGATGAACGAGATTCACTCGCGCTTCCCCAAAATTAAAAAATCAAGAAGAAAGCCGCGAGCGCCGTTGTTTCTTTCCGAGCCTGGCTTTTCGGACACATGTCGCAAAGTCGCAGCGCCCATCGGAAGGTAGCATTATACATCGACATTTCCGCAGTGGCGACCGCCTCCGGCCGCCCGCGCGTACAAACCCCTCACCCACAACCTCTCTCCCACAAGGGGAGAGGGCATATTTTCCATATCCTCTTTCTCGAAAACGCGCTAGACTTCGCCTTATCTATCGTTCTTCTCAAACCATCATGTCCGGCAATACTTTCGGAAAACTTTTTTGCGTGACTTCGTTCGGCGAATCGCACGGCCCGGCGATCGGCGGGGTCGTCGACGGCTGCCCGCCCGGACTGGCGCTGGACGAAGCCGATTTGCAGCGGGAACTCGATCGCCGCCGCCCCGGGACATCGAAGTACGTTACGCAACGGCGCGAGCCGGATACGGTAGAGATTCTTTCGGGCGTGTTCGAGGGCAGAACGACCGGCACCCCGATCGCGTTTCTGATTCGCAATCAAGACGCGCGCAGTCAGGATTACAGCGAGGTGGCCGTGACGTTTCGCCCCGGGCACGCCGATTACACTTACACGCAGAAATACGGTGTGCGCGATTATCGCGGCGGCGGCCGCTCTTCGGCGCGCGAAACTGCCGTGCGCGTCGCAGCGGGCGCGATTGCGAAGAAGTGGTTGCACGAGCGTTATGGAACCGCGATTCGCGCTTGCGTGACGCAAGTGGGCGAACATCTCATTCCGTTCGTCGATTGGGCGCACGTTGCACAGAATCCGTTTTTTGTCGCCAACGCCGCGCTCGTGCCACAACTGGAAACGTATCTCGATGCTTTGCGCAGAGCGGGCGATTCGTGCGGCGCGTCGCTGTTGATCGAGGCGACCGATGTTCCGGTCGGGCTGGGACAGCCGGTGTATGGGCGGCTCGACGCCGACATCGCTTACGCGATGATGGGCATCAACGCGGTGAAAGCCGTCGAGATCGGCGCAGGTTTATCGGCGGCGGCGCAGCGCGGAACGGAACACGCCGATGAGATGACGCCCGAAGGTTTTTTGTCGAACCACGCCGGAGGTATTCTCGGCGGCATCTCGACGGGGCAACCGATTGTGGTGCGCATTGCCGTCAAGCCCACTTCGTCGCTGATGACGCCGCGCCGCTCAATTACTGCGCAAGGCGAAGCCACGATAATGCGCACGACGGGGCGACACGATCCTTGCGTCGGTTTGCGCGCCGCGCCGATTGCCGAAGCGATGCTGGCGCTGGTGTTGATCGACCACGCGCTGATGCAGCGCGCGCAAAACGCCGATGTACAACCGGCAACGCCGTTGATCATCGGACGGCGAGCGTAACTTATCAAAGAAAGGCAAAAATAAAATGCGAATTTTGATCGTCGGCGCTGGCGCTATCGGCGGTTACTTCGGCGCGCGTTTGCTCGAAGCCGGACGCGATGTGACGTTTCTGGTTCGTCCCTCGCGCGCCGCCGCATTGGCGCAACACGGCCTCATCGTTCGCAGCCCGCGCGGCGATGTGAATCTATCGCATCCGCCTTGCGTTGTCACGGGGCAGTTGAAGACGACGTTCGACGCGATCTTGTTGAGTTGCAAAGCCTATGATTTGCCGGACGCCATCGAAGCAATAGCGCCCGCCGTCAGCGCGCAAACGATGATCGTGCCGCTGTTGAACGGCATGCAGCATCTCGACGCGCTGGCTGCGCGTTTTGACAAAGCCAACTTGCTCGGCGGCCTGTGCTTCATCTCGGTGGATCGTGACGAACAAGGCGCAGTGATTCACTACAACAACACTGACACGCTGATGTTCGGCGAACTCGACGGCAGCGCCTCCGAGCGCGCTCAACAATTGGCGGCGGTGTTGATGGATGCCGGTTTCGACGCGCGGTTGAGCGCTTCGCCAAACCCCAACATCCTTCACGAAATGTGGGAGAAGTGGGTGTTCATCGCAGCGGCGGCGGGGATGACGTGCTTGATGCGCAGCGCCGTCGGCGATTACGTCGCCGCCGGAGGCGCGGAGTTGGCGCAACGATTGATCGACGAGTGTTATGCCATCGCGGCGCACAACGGCCATCCGGCGCGCGAGCCTGCCGTCACACGCGCTCAAAAAATGTTGGCGGCGGAAGGTTCGCCGTTCATGGCGTCGATGTTGCGCGATGTCGAACGCGGCGCGCCGACCGAAGCCGAACACCTGCTCGGCGATTTGTGGCGGCGACGCCCGCCACAAAACGGCGCAACGATGATAGACGAGCGCTCCGTGCTTTACCTCGCCTACACACATCTCAAGGCTTACGAAGCGCGGCGGTTGCGGATCAAACACGCTGCACCATGATGTTAAAAATAAAACCCTGTCTATTCTTTCACGCGCTCATTCTCTCTCGGCCATGAACATTCTGTTCCGCTGGATCAAACGAATCATCCTGAGCTTGCTGGTGCTGCTGGCAATTTTCATCGCCGTGCTGGTCGTACTGAATTGGCGAGATGAACCGCTGACGCCAGAAGCCGCGCGCTTGCTTGCTTTGCCCGCGCCAGCTACGCCCGATGAACCCAACGCCTACTACGTGTTGCTGGGTTTTGAAGCGCCCGATAACGAAGATGCGATGAAAGCGGGAAAACGCCTCCGCGATGAATTCGACCGGCAACGCCGTGAAAATATTTTGAACATCGACGATCCCGACGCCGGCGCCCATATCCTGATGGAAGAAATCAACGCCCACCGCCGTTTTCTGGCGGGCAGTTCAACCATTCTGGGCAGAAGCGTTGGCGTCGCCATGCTCAATCGCGATTACGCAGTGCTGAGCGACGCCATCGAACGTTGGCCGACGCTGGCGCAGCAAGCCGCGCTCGACGAAGCATGGCTTCCGTTGCAAGCACAGAAAAACAGCATGCGAAGCGCCATCGAAGCCGAAGCACGCTTGCAGGCAAATTGATAAAGAACAGGGCGTATTTACGCAACACTACGGCCAACGTGCTCGCTCGCTGGATGGTCGAAGATATCGAAGCGATCGAAGACAACGCGGTGACCGACAAAACGCGCCGGCAAATTTACAGCGGCAAGCGAGAGAAAGAGCAAGATCAATCCTCGTGGTCTTTCATTCGCAATCCCGTGGGGAAACTCTTGTTGCTCATTGTATCCACCAACCCCTCCCACTTTTTCCGCCTTGCCGAAATGCTCCACGATCTCGATAACCGCATCCGTTTGATTACCCTGCAAGCCGCGTTGCGGCGCGACAAGGTGCCGCCGGATCAAATCGCCGATTATATGCAACACGCCGGTGCTGATCTGCGCAACCCTTACGACGACCAGCCCATGCACTGGGACGCGGCTTCTTCAACGCTGTCGTTTGAAGAGTGGCAAGAAAATAACTCCCCTCCGGATGACGCGCCGACAACTTTCAGCGTTCATTTGAAATTGTAGGGGCGCCCGCCCTCGGTCGCTCGCAACACAACGAAGCATCAACAACAAAATCGCCGCTGTTACTTCACCGTAATCATGACCGGACTCTCCAGCGCCGTCAGCAATTTGTTGATTCGCTCCGCGTTCTTTTTACGGATGGGCTTAGCAACCATTTTTTCTTCATCGGTGGCAATCTCTGCCTTGAAAATAATCATGTTCGACAAGCTCCATGTTTCGACATGAACTTTGTCGTCGTCCTGACGAATCAACAGCATGGATGAAGTCGCCCAGAAGCCTGCGCCTTTTTGATAGGTTCTTTCCGCTCCGTTTTGATTTTTCAGATCGTAACCCTGATCCTTCGCCCAATGCTCGACATCGCTCCAAATGTCTTTTGCGCAAGTGAAATCCAGCAACGTTCTCTTCTTGCAATTAGACGTTTGCGCTGCCACCACGGCAACACCGATGACTCCTCCGACAACGGCAAAAAACCAAGCTCAAGGGACTCATTTTATCGCTCCATGAAAAAGATAAGAGCCGCCATGATAACTTGTTTGGGGCGGCGCGTGTTTTTGCTACGGGTTGATGAAAAGCGAAGCGAAACCATCCGGCTCAACACGTCGGGCGTTTCTCGAAAGTTGTAAGCGCAGGATCAAGAACACTATCGGTGACGGCCAAGCCGGTCACGTCGGCGAAAGACGGGCCTCGGCGACACCATTGTGTCAACGCTTCGACATCTTCTTTCGCTCCTTGAATCACGGCTTCGACCGCGCCGTCGCGAAGGTTGCGCACCCAACCGACGAGTTGACGTTGACGCGCCTCGACGATGAGGCTGTAGCGAAAAGCAACGCCCTGAACGCGGCCGGAGATGATGAGGTGACGGGCAATCATTTTGATTCCTGTTTTTGCGGGCGATCGAGGACGATCACCCCTACATTCTAATTCCTGATTCCTGACACCCATAACGAAAACGCGCACAAGGTTTTGGCGTCGGTCACTTCGCCGCGCGCGATGGCGGCGGAAAATTCGGCGGACGTCATGGTGATGAGTTCGAGAAATTCATCGTCGTCGCGCCTAGCATCAAGCAACGTCAACCCTTCGGCGGCGAACAAGTAAATGATTTCATCGGTGTACGACGGCGACGGATGAATTTTTCCGAGCGCGCGCCAGTGCGATGCTTCGTAGCCGGTCTCTTCGCGCAGTTCGCGTTGCGCAGTGACGAGCGGCGCTTCGCCCGGATCGAGTTTGCCGGCGGGAAATTCGATGAGCACCGCTTGGGTCGGATAGCGAAACTGGCGTTCGAGCAACAAGCGTCCGTCGCCGAGCACTGGCACGATCAACGCCGCTCCCGGATGGCAAATGTATTCGCGCGCGGTCGGATGGCCGTTGGGCAAACGCACGGTGTCGCGCCGCACGTGCAGCAACACGCCATCGAAGACGGCGACGCTGTCGAGCGTAGTTTCATGCAGCGCGTTGTTGGCAGGTATGCTATCGTTCATGAGGCATTATTAAATTCAAGTTAGAACATTTCTCACTCTCCCTTTAAGGAAGAGAACAAACCCCCGGCAGCTTCGCTGCCACCCCCTTTCAAAAGGGGCTTGCCGAGGGGCAGGAACGAGTCACAAGGAGCGCCGCCCTCAGCGCCCTGTCAGCGCCCCTTCCCCAGCGCGCGATAGCCGATGTCGCGGCGGCACTGTTTGCCCTCGAAGTCAACGGCGTCGGCAACTTTGTAAGCAGCGCGTTGCGCGATTTTGATCGACTCGCCGAGTGCGGTGACGCACAACACGCGGCCGCCGGAAGTCACCACGACGCTGCCTTCTTGCTTCGTTCCGGCGTGAAATATTTTAACGGCGCCTTCGCTGTTTTTGTCGGCGTCGAGCCCAACGATCGACGCGCCGAGTTTCGGCGCTTGCGGATAACCGGACGTAGCGAGCACAACGCCGAGCGCAGCTTGTCGGTTCCATTCGCATTCGGCGGCATCAAGCGTACCGTCGATGCCGTGTTCGATCAGATCGACGAGATCGGTGCTCAATCGCATCATGATCGGTTGCGTTTCGGGATCACCCATGCGGCAGTTGAATTCGACCACATACGGCGCGCCTTGCGAATGGATCATCACGCCCGCGTAGAGAAAACCTGTAAACGGATGGCCTTCCGCTTCCATGCCATGAATCGTCGGCATGATGATTTCGCGCATGATGCGGGCGTGCACTTCGGGCGTAACGACCGGCGCCGGCGAATACGCGCCCATCCCGCCGGTGTTGGGGCCTTCGTCGTGATCGCACAAACGTTTGTGATCCTGACTCGACGCCAGCGGCAACACATGCGTCCCATCACTCATCACGATGAAGCTGGCTTCTTCGCCTTCGAGAAAGTCTTCGATCACCACGCGCGCGCCGGCTTCGCCCAGCGCGTGTCCGCTCAACATATCGGTGACGGCGGCCAACGCTTCTTCGCGCGTCATCGCAACGACGACGCCTTTGCCCGCGGCCAAACCGTCGGCCTTGATCACGACCGGCAGCGCGTGCGTTTCGACATAAGCGCGCGCAGCATCGAGTTCGGTAAACGTTTGCGACGCCGCGGTGGGAATGCGATGCCGCTGCATGAAACGCTTGGCAAAATCTTTCGAGCTTTCGAGTTGCGCGGCGGCTTGCGTCGGGCCGAAGATGCGCAAGCCCGCTTGCCGAAACGCATCGACGATGCCGGCAGCGAGCGGGGCTTCTGGCCCGACGAGCGTCATCGCCACATTTTCGCGACGCGCAAACTCGATCAGTTCGGCGAAGCGATCGGGCGTCGGCGAAATCGGAACGTTGATCACGCCTTCTTCGCGCGCAGAGCCTGCGTTGCCGGGCGCGACGAAAACTTTGGCGAAGCGCGGCGACTGCGCTGCTTTCCAGGCGAAGGCATGTTCACGACCGCCGTTACCGATGATGAGAAGGTTCATGTTTGAGGGAGGGAATTATTTGAGAGTATAACGTCCGAACACATACAACACGCTGCCGTTGTTGACGCCGCCGCCGATGGTCGGAATGAAAGTTGTCACCAATGAAGCATTTTGGTAACGGAACGTCAACAGCGGCAGCGCGGCCGGTATCGGAACGCCGTTAGCGATATCGGGACGTTGCACGATCATCGCGGCGTAGCCCAAGCCGAGTTGCAGCGAATCCCGCGCGCCCCAGTAAGTTGACCACGTATAGCCAAGGTTCCACTGAACACATTTGTGCGAATCGAGAAACGCCATCAAAAACACCGAGCGCGTGTCGCCGTTGGCTTCTTCAAAGCTGCGCCCCATTCCGAAGCCGTAGGCCGCTTCGTTCAACTGCGCGCGCTTCTCTTTAGTGTACGTCATCGGCAAATGCCACGCAAAGCCGGAGAGAAAAATTTCGTTGTCGCCTTCCCGATACGTCTGCGCCAAATGGCGGCAGGGCGCGTCCAGCCAATCGCCCATATCGCTGCATTCAAAGCCGGCGAGCGCCGGAGCCGAGCAAAACATCGCAACCAGCATCGACACGAAGAAGAAAAAAGTTTTTTTCATCATCGGCGCGAAATCGGTAACGGTAACAACTCAATGACGGAAATGGCGCATGCCGGTAAACAACATCGCCACGCCGCGCTCGTCGGCAGCGTCGATGACTTCCTGATCGCGTATGCTGCCGCCGGGTTGCACGATCGCGGTCGCGCCCTGATCAACGATCACATCGAGGCCGTCGCGAAACGGAAAGAACGCGTCGGAGGCCGCCACCGATCCCTGTAAAATCAATCCAGCTTCCTTCGCTTTCAGCGCGGCGATGCGCGCCGAATCGATCCGGCTCATCTGTCCCGCTCCGACGCCCAGCGTTTGCTGATGGCGAGCATAGACGATAGTGTTGGATTTGACGTATTTGGCGACGATCCACGTGAACACCAGATCGCGCAGTTCATCGGACGTCGGTGCTTTGCGGGTGACGACGCGCCAGGTATCCGGCGCAGCGGTTTTGTTATCGGCGCTCTGCACCAGCAAGCCGCCGCCGATTCGTTTGAAGTCGAGAATCAGTGAATGGCTTCCCGCATTCGACAAGGCGATTTCCAGCACGCGCACATTCTGTTTTTTGGCGAATACGGCGCGCGCGCCGTCGGTGTAGGCCGGCGCAATCAGCACTTCCAAAAATTGTTCGCTCACTGCTGCGGCAGTCGCTTCGTCCACCGCGCTGTTGAAAGCGATGATGCCGCCAAACGCCGAGGTCGAATCAGTGGCAAACGCTTTGCGGTAAGCGTTCAACGCGCTGTCGGCAACGGCAACGCCGCACGGGTTGGCGTGCTTGATGATGACGCAGGCATCGACGGGCAATGCTTTGACACATTCCCACGCCGCGTCGCTGTCAGCAAGATTGTTGTACGACAGCTCTTTGCCCTGCAACTGTGTGAAAGAGGAAAGCGAACCGAAGGGCGGCGCTTCATCACGGTAGAACGCTGCTTTCTGATGCGGATTTTCGCCGTAACGCAAAGTCTGCACGCGAACGCCGTGATAATGAAACGATTGCGGAAAATCTTCGGCAGCGTTTTTCTCATTGTGCGCCGTCAGCCAGTTGGCGATTGCGCCATCGTAAGCGGCGGTGTGCGCGAACGCTTTGCGCGCCAACTCGAAGCGCAATGCTTCCGGAAGCACCTTGTCGTGATTGTCGAGCGCCGTCAGCAGCGCCGGATAATCGGCGGGTTCGACAACAACGCCGACGTGTTTCCAGTTTTTGGCGGCGGCGCGCACCATCGAAGGTCCGCCGATGTCGATGTTTTCGATAGCGTCGTCGAGTGTGCAATCATCGCGCGCCACGGTTTCGCGGAACGGATAAAGATTGACGACAACGAGGTCGATGGTGGGGATGCCGTGCTCGGCCAGCGCCTTGACGTGTTCGGGAAGATCGCGCCGCGCCAGAATGCCGCCGTGAATTTTCGGATGCAGCGTTTTGACGCGACCGTCCAGCATTTCGGGAAAGCCGGTGTGTTGTCCGACTTCGGTGACGGGCAAGCCCGCTTTCGTCAACGCAGCGGCAGTGCCACCGGTGGACAACAAAGTAATGCCGCGCGCGTGCAACGCTTTGGCAAATTCGACGATGCCGGTTTTGTCCGACACCGACAGCAACGCGCAACGCACGGGCGCAGATTTCTTGGCAGTTTTCATTTCTTTCGCCATCTCGATTCTCACATCAGTTTGTAGGCGGTCAATTTGTTGCGCAGTGTGGTACGGCTCACGCCCAGCATTTTGGCCGCCTGCGTTTGATTGCCTTGCGCGCGCTCCATCACCGACACGAACAGCGCGCGCTCGGCGCGGCCGATGACCATTTCGTACAAGTTGTTGGGAACTTCTTCGCCCATTTCGTAAAAGTAACGTTCGAGCGCGGTTTCAAAACTGGTGTCGATCAGCCGCGCCGCTTTGGCAAGATTTTTTTTCATGTTCAGGCAACCTTGGGGTAAAGAAAAGCATCGGCAGAAACCGTCGCCGACACTGCATCAAAAAGTTGAAGCAACACTGCCCGCTGCGCAGCGGCAGTGTCGGCTGTGTTGAAACGTTGTCGCAGGCTTTCGGCGCCCGCGTTATTTCTTATCGGAAGCAAGCGGCGCAAGTAATGATTCAGATGTTTGCGCGCGATGCGAACGCCACTTGCTTCGCCGTAAAATTCATGAAGCGCTTCGAGATGTTCGTCGATCACCGCGAAACGTTCTTCCAATGTCAGCGGCGACGGCAACACGCCGTGCGCCGCAAAATGCACGATGTCGCGGAACAACCAGGGTTGTCCCAACGCGGCGCGTCCGATCATCACACCGTCGGCGCCGGTGTCGCGCAAAACGCGCAACGCTTTCTGCGGCGAATCGATGTCGCCGTTTGCCAGCACCGGAATGCGCACGGCGCGTTTGACGGCGGCGATCGTTTCGTATTCGGCAACGCCGTTGAAAGCGCAAGCGCGGGTTCGGCCATGCAGCGCCAGCATCGCAATGCCGGCCTCCTCGGCCAAGCGGGCGATGCGCGTCGCGTTGCGCGCTTCCGGCGAGATACCGGTGCGGAATTTAAGAGTGACGGGAACTTCGACGGCGCAAACGACAGCGGTCAAAATTTGTACAACCCGCGCTTCATCGGCCAGCAACGCCGAGCCGGCGGCGGCGTTGCACACTTTTTTTGCCGGGCAGCCCATGTTGATGTCGATGATGTGCGCGCCGCGATCAACGCTGTAACGCGCCGCATCGGCCATTTGCGCCGGATCGTTGCCGACCAGTTGCACGGCGACCGGCGACGGTTCGCCGAGGTAATCAGTGCGCTGTTGCGATTTCGGCGAATGCCGCAGATGCGGTTGTGCGCTGGTCATTTCGGCAACGGCATAGCCCGCGCCCCAGCGTCGGCACAAGGCGCGAAACGGTTTGTCGGTCAATCCCGCCATCGGCGCCAGCGCCAAGCCGTTGCCGATACGATGCGCGCCGATCATGAACGCCGTTTCGGCAACAGTAACAGGGTCGGCGACAACTGAAACGGCAACTGAAAACGAAGCGCTCAACGAAAACCTCTATCGACAAATAACGGACGGTGGGTCGTGCAATGAATCGCAAGCTGCCTCAGATGAATCTCCCTGCGAGGCGAAAATGCGCCGCGAATGAGTCGCGGGCAAGCATTATAACAGTTGTTGGCGTCGCATCGGGAAAGTGACACGCGACACCGAGAAATATGAACCGCCCCGCCAAGAGCGTAAAAAACGGCGAAATAAAAGCACTGATCGGAATTTATACAATTCTTTGTGGTGCCGGGAATGATTTCATCAAGATGCAAGGGCTCGCGCTGATAAAATCAATACGCGGATGGTTTTTGATTTGGTGGATTTATTCGGCACATTTTCAAGAGAAAAACGCTTTTCTCACCATGTACAGACTCAAAGCGTAGAGCAGAAACGCGAAGAAGCGGCGAATGATGGCGACCGGCCAGCGATGCGCGGCGCGAGCGCCGATCGGCGCAAAGATCATGCTGGTCGCGGCGATGGCGACCAGCGCCGGCACATAGATGTAGCCGAAGGAATAGGACGGGAGATCGGGCGCGTTCCAGCCGGCGATGATGAAGCCGATGGTGCTGGCGGCGGCAATGGGAAAACTCATTGCCGCCGATGTGGCCACCGCGTTGCGGATCGGCACATTGTTCCATATCAGATACGGCACCGACAAAAAACCGCCGCCGGCGCCGATCAAACCGGAGATGGTGCCGATGCCTGTGCCGACGCTTGCCAGCCCCAAACTTCCGGGCAATTCGCGCGTCGCCTTCGGCGTTTTGCCCAGCAACATTTGCGTCGCGGAAACGGCGGTGAACAATGCAAAAAACAACGCCAGCGGCGCTTTGGGCAACAGGCTGGCGATCTGCGCGCCGAGAAAGCCGCCGAGCAAAAGGCCGGGCACAACGCGCAGGCACACCGGCCAGAGGACGGCGTTATGGGCGTGGTGCGCGCGAATCGACGACAGCGAAGTGAAAACGATGGTGGACGCCGACGTGGCAACAGCCATGTGAACGATTTGCTCGCCGGAAGTCGCGTGTTGCGTCAGCAGCATCGTGATGAAAGGCACCGTCAACAAACCGCCACCGATGCCCAGCAAGCCGGCCAGAAAACCGACGACGACACCCAGCAACAACAATCCGGCGAAGATCAGTACGGTTTCCATTTCGGTATTTTTACATTGAAATGATTATTATAATCGAGCGCATAAGCGCAGCAAAAACAAAAGCGCACCTCACGATGCGCCTTTGAGCAACTCCTCCGGCTTCATGGTTTGAAACCGGCGGAAAATGGCCCCCCGCCTGTGCCGTTCGATCGCTTTCTTGAACCTCGGTTCAAGATGGCCGCCTGACGAGACTTTCAGACGCTTCTATGGAAGCGAACACCAGCCTCCGATTCGGCAGCCTTGCATAAATGCATTGGTTCATAGAACGACTGACCGTGACGAGCACCGCAGGGGATAGAAGTCACTGCCTTTACCATAGCACATATCACCGGCGATTCACAATATTTTTTCAGGCTCGGCCAGCACTTTGTCGATCGACAAATGCAGTTCACGCAACCGTCGCTGCACACTCAGGATATCTTCGGGCGTCGAAGCCGCGTCCTTTCGCGCATCGTCGCGTTCGATGCGCGTTTGCAACAGTTCATTGGCGAGATTGAGCGCGGCGATGACGGCAATGCGCTCGACGCTGATGGATTTGTTGCCGCTTTGAATGGCTTCCATTCGCTCGTTCAGCATCGCCACGGCTTCGAGCAGCGCCACCCGCTCCCGCTCTTTGCAGGCGACTTTATAGGCATGCCCCAACACTTGAACATCGAGCGCCAGCGTGCGTTCTTGAGCGGCAGTCATGATGACGCCTCCGGCAAACGCGACATCAACGCTTCAAGCCGCGCGCTCGCGGTTTGGACGCGCTGCGTCAACGCCTGATTGTCTTCACGGGCACGGACGAGATCACGCCGTAACGCTTCATTGGCCATGCGCAAGGCGCGGGTATGCTCGAAGAGCGTATTCAATTTTTTTTCGAGAATGCGAAGTTCGGTATCCATGAGTCGCGCCCGCCGGAATATCAAAGCCACTAAAACACCAAAAGGAGAATGCCGCGCCTCGACGGCTTTCTTTTCGGAGAGGAAAAGATACTATAAGCGCCTCTGTCAGGGGAGTCAACGCCCCTACGCTTGGGGGGCGATGTCGATATAGCGAACATCGGCAACGGTGATTTCTTCGAGGCCGGCGGGCGTGCGCAGAATCACCGTATCGCCGACGCGAGAACGCAGCAGCGCTGCCGCCATCGGCGACACCCAACTGATATGGCCGCGCGCCGGATCGAATTCATCGACGCCGACGATGGTGACAGTGCGTTCTTCGCCGCCGCTATCAACAATGTCCACCGTCGCGCCGAAATAAATCCGTTCGCTGTCGTCGCGTCGTTCCAACGGGTTGACGACCACCGCCTTGTCGAGCCGCTTGACCAGAAAACGAATGCGGCGGTCGATTTCGCGCAGGCGTTTCTTGCCGTAGATGTAATCGCCGTTCTCGGAACGGTCGCCGTTACCCGCCGCCCAGGAAACCGTCGCCACCAGCGCCGGTCGCTCGCTGCCGGTCAACCGGTCAAGCTCCGCTTTCAAGCGGGCGAAACCGGCGGGCGTCATGTAATTGGGGGCATGGGCGGGCAATGCCGGCGCCGACGCCAATTCCTCGTCGTCCTCGCTGTCCGATTCTTCGCGGGTAAAAGCCTTGTTCATTGTAGCGATCCTTGAATGAGATATTATAAACGGAGATGGGAAAAACGAATTTCCTGAATCCTGATACTGATACTAAATTGCAATCAAAAATTTAGAACAATTTTGGTTCAAATGAGCGCAAAGCTCCCCCTCTCCCGCCCCTTCGGGCACCCTCTCTCGCAAGAGGGAGAGGGAAGCGAATGTACAGGCTTAAATCAAAAATGTTATAAGATCAGTTCGATTGCAAATTAGCATGATCCCTGATTTCTGATGCCCGATGCCTGACGCCGCTACCTCTCCCTCTGCCCTCTCGCGTCAACGCCGCGCCTGGATCGTTTTGTCCGCGCTGGCGGCGCTGGCGCTGGCGGTGTTGCTGTTGGCGCTGTTGACCGGCAGCGTCAAGATTACGCTCTCCGAATTGTGGACAGGCTGGCGCGGCGGCAACGATACAGCGCTCGCCATCATTCGTGATTTGCGATTGCCGCGCGCGCTGGCGGCGTTTGCCTGTGGCGGTTTGCTGGCGCTGGCCGGCGCGATGATGCAATTATTGTTGCGCAACCCGCTGGCCGATCCTTATGTGCTGGGCGTGTCCGGCGGCGCGGCCGTCGGCGCGTTGTTGTCGTGGCTCATCGTGATGCCGTGGCTGCAAACGCCGTTGGCAGTTTTCGGCGCGTTGCTCTCGGCGCTGCTGGTGTGGTTCGGCGCGCGCCGCCGCAATGATGTTGCGCAAGAAATAGAGGCGGCGCAAGGAACCGCGCCGCGCTTGTTGTTGACCGGCGTTGTCGTCGCCGCCGGTTGGGGCGCGCTGATCGTGCTGCTGTTAAGCCTCGCGCCCGATGCGCAGTTGCGCAGCGCGTTGACCTGGCTGATGGGCGATTTGTCCGGCGCGGCGATGCCGTGGACGGCGTGGATCGTGTTGGCGCTGACGTTGGCGCTGATCTGGCCGCAAGCGCGCAACTTGAATCAACTGGCGTTTGGCAGCATTCACGCCGAAGCCTTGGGCGTGCCGCTCAAGCGAACGCAAGCGTGGCTCTACGGATTGGCGGCGCTGGCGACGGCAGCGGCTGTCGTTACGGCGGGCTGTTTGTCGTTCGTCGGCTTGATTGTGCCGCATGCGCTGCGTTTGTTGTTCGGCAACGACCAGCGCGTGTTGTTGCCCGCCTGCGTTCTCGGCGGCGGCGCGTTTCTGACGCTGGCCGACACCGCCGCGCGAACATGGGTTGCGCCGCAAGTTTTGCCGACGGGCGTGTTGACCGCGTTGATCGGCGTGCCGGTGTTTCTCTTTTTGCTGAGGCGAGCATGAGCGCCACGGTGTTGCGAGTACGCGAGCTGACGGTGCAGCGCGGCAAGCGCATCTTGTGCGAAGCGTTGTCGTTTGACGTGCAGCCGAGCGATTGCTGGGTCATCATCGGCCAGAACGGCGCGGGAAAAAGCACGCTGTTGCTGACGCTGGCGGGATTGTTGCCGTCGGCACGAGACAACATCGAAGGCAACATCAACTACTCGGAAAAACCGTTGTCGTCGTTAAGCGCGCTCGAGCGCGCCCGCTATCGCGCCTTTCTCGCTTCGCAACAAAGCGATGCGTTCAGCGCCACCGTATTTGACGCGGTATTAGCGGGCAGGCATCCGCACTTGGCGCGGAATCTTTGGCAATGGGAAAGCGCTGATGATGTTGCCGCGACAGAAGCGGCGTTGATGAGTTTGAAACTGGAAGCGCTGACAACGCGCGATGTGCGCACACTCTCCGCCGGAGAGCGGCAGCGCGTCGCGCTGGCGGCAACGCTGGCGCAAGCGCCGTCTCTGTATCTGCTCGACGAACCGGCAAGCCATCTCGATCCGGCACAACAAATCGAAGCTCTCGACACCGTGCTCGCCCATGCTCGCCAACAACGCGCCGCCGTGGTGATGGCTTTGCACGAACTGCATCTGGCGACGCGCTACGCCGATCATGTGATTCTGCTCGGCAATAAAAACACGCGAGCGCAAACCGGAACCGCCGCCGAAATGTTGACGGCAGAAAATTTATCAACGCTGTTCGGCGCGAACATGGCGACGCTCGAAGGCAATGGACTCAAAAGTTTTGTGCCTGACAGAAGTCAGGCATCAGGTATCGGGAATCAGCGATCAGAACAAACGCAGGGCGGATAGCTCGCTACGCGGGGCATCACCCGCCGTTTCCATTGCCCGGCGAATGGCGGTTGGCCTTATCCGCCTACGCGAGTTGATGCCACTTTCAGCGCCAAAGGCGCGTTTCATCATAGCCCAGCCCGCAGGGCTGGGTAGGGGGAGAAAAACACGCAGACTGAAAGCTCGCGTTATCATTCATTGCTTCTTGTGTTTTTAGCACGAGATTGATAAGGTGAAATGATGCGACGGAATAACACGAGCCTTCAGCTCGCTGATACTTGAAAACGCCACTGCAACCTATGGCTTCGCCATAGGCCGTGGTGACGCGCGCCCTTGGCGCGGTTTGAATAAAAGCATTCAGGATTCACATCATCAATCCCACCAAAAATACCAGTGCTTTGAGTTTTGCAACGTTGCGGCCAGTTGGGCAAGCGTTCCCACTCCCTGTAATACGATATCCTTGCAATAAAAAAATTGTTCGCGAGCCAGCGCCAGTACAGCTTCCCTGCTTTGAGGCGGGCGCGAAACGAACATTTCAATCACATCGTCAGTAACGGCATAAACTTTCAAGCCGTATTTCTCATCCCAATAACGCCAGATAGCAACGTGCTCTTCAGGCGGCGGGCAATTGTTCCAGTTGCCGAGTTTCAAATAGGCTGGAATTTCGTGAAAAGTTGCTGTCGGAATTTTGGCAATGAATACCTCTCCAAGAGGCTTGCCGCCTCATCCGGCAAGATGTACGGAAGGCGTTATCGGTTTCGGCGCGGAAAGCGGCCACTCGCCTTCCAGTTCTGGTGAACCGAGTTCCGCCATGCAGTCGTAATCGTTTTCATATCTGATCCACAGCGCCGGTATATCAATGGTCAGCCCTTGCCGCACAATATCTTCCACCAGAAAATCGCCAAATTCGGAATTTCTCCGAATGATTTCGGCGCGTTCGGCTTCGTCACGGCTACCGATCACTATGGCCGAACAGCCCTCGCCTTGCCACTGCCGTTGGTATTCATCCCATTTATCCAAGACATCCTTCCCGGAAACGGAAACGAGTGGATAAACAAATTCAGGAGGTGCAGCATCTTTCAATCCGGCAGTGTCTTTTTTGCCGAACCAGGTGTCGAGAAAACTCATAGCTATCTACCTCATCCAAGCGAATTCCATTTTTGGAAACTAAAACCATCTCACACAGATTGCAGATTAACCTAACAAATATAATTTCTCTATAAAACCATCGCCCTCATAAATAAATTTTTCGCCCTTTTCGCGCTTATCTGTTCCCTGACTCCCGATACCTGATCCCTGACACCTGAACCCCCTCACACAACGCCGCCATTCCTTCCGCGAAGCGCGGGCCGGGGCGATGCAGCAAATCGGGGTCGATGCGAATGAACGCTTGACGGCGCACGGCAGGAATTTGCGGCCAGCGCTGCCACTCTTCTTTCCAGTGCGCAAAATCTTTTTCGGACGCGCCCATGAGAATCACTTGCGGCTGCGCTTCGATAACCGCTTCGCGTGAAACGATCGGCGACGGCGAGGTCAGCGACGCGAAGATGTTGCGACCGCCGCAACGAGTGATCGCCTGATCGATCAGGCTACCGCCGCCTGCTGTATAAAGCGGCGGGTTCCACAGTTGGTAAAACACGGTGAGCGGCGCGACGGGTTTGCGACCGACGCATTTTTGACTCCTACCTCCTCTCGCTGGCGGCGCTTCGACAAGCTCAGCATGCGCGGAAGGGTGACCGTAGGGGACGCCGCCCTCGGCGTCCCGTCGGGTAGGAGAGGGTGAAAGCGCTTCAGATATTGCCCTCCCCCCCACCCCTCTCCCGCAAGCGGACGAGGGGAGTTTTGTGCTTGCTTGAGTTGAAACCGCTCCAAGAGCAACAGAGGCGGTAATCGCTTTCAATCGCGCGCGATACCGTTGCGCGGCAGCGCGAGCCTCTTCTTCGTGACCGCTCAAAACGCCGAGCGCTTCGATGTCGTCGGCGATGGCTTCGGGCGTCGGCGCGTCGGCAACGTACACGGCGATGCGCAAAGTTTGCAGCGTTTGTCGTTGCGCGGCGGAAAGCCAGGACGGCGAAACGATCAGCGAAGGTTTCAACGCAATGATGCGTTCGAGGTCGAGTGCGTTGGCGTTGCCGATCACCGGCAAGGTTTTGACGGCGGGCGGTGCGTCGGAATGCTCGGACACCGCGATCAGTTGCGCGCCCGCGCCGGTAGCGAACACGAGTTCGGCGGCGTGCGGCGACAGCGTGATGATGCGTTGCGCCGCTGTCGCCAGCGTGACGATGTTGCCGCGCGTGTCGTTGACGGTCAACGCGGCGCCAGCGTTGACGCTCCACAGAAGCGCGAGCAGAGCAAACAGGTTGCAAACTCCCAGCCTTCGGCTATCCTTTGGGCGTTGTTTAAGGCAACTTTGATTCAATCCTGTATATTTTTCCCCCTCTCCCGCTTGCGGGAGAGGGGGCCCCGAAGGGGCGGGAGAGGGCAGCAAAGCGTCAAATATCTCCCTCTCCCCCACCCCTCTCCCGCAAGCGGGAGAGGGGCTTCTGACACCACTCTCGCAGGAAAGGAGTCGAAGGAAAAGAAGCAAACCAACAAAAATATTTTTTTGAAAACGCATTACCATCGTCCGCGAACTCCGCACATGATTTGCGCGCCGCCGGTGGCGTAATCGGCGGCGAGTTGGTAATCCTTGTTGAACACGTTGTTGAGATGCGCGAACCAGGTCAGCGCGGCAACATCGGAAACCGGAGGACTCCATTCGACAACGAGATTGACGACGCCGTAACCGCCGAGCCGCACAGTGTTGGCGGCATCGTCATAACGCTTGCTGCCGGCGACGATATTGACGGCGCTGTAAACCGTGCCGATGGTTTTGCTGACGGTGATGCTGCCGTAAGTTTGCGCGCGGCGCGGCAGCCACGCGCCGGTTTCTTTATTCTTCGGCGATTGCCGGTCGATGGAGCTGGCGACGCCGAAGTCGTAAAAATTAAAATTGCCCGCCAGTGTAACACCTCGCAGTTGCGCGCGATCAATGTTTTCGGGGCGGCACACGCCGGTATCGTGACAGGTGAAAACGATCAAATCACGAACGCGATTTTCCCAAACCGTCGCGCTCCATTCGCCGCGCAACGCGCCCCAGTTCACGGTGTGACGCAAGCCTCCCTCGATGCTGCGGCCTTTTTCGGGGGCGAGATCGGGATTGGAGTAACCGGGAAAATAAAGATCGTTGAAGGTCGGCGCTTTGAACGCGGTAGCGGCGCCGACAGTCAGTTGCCAGCCAGGGACGATGCGATAACCGTAATTCAAACCGCCGTTGGTTTGGCCGCCGTATTGTGAGGAGTGATCGTAACGACCGGACAGTTGCAGCGAATGTTTGTCGTACTGCCAGCGATAGCTGCCGGTGAAGGAATGGGTGTTGCGAGTGTCGGCGTTGTATTCGGTGGTGCTGTCGAGTTGTTGTTCGTCGCGTTCGAGTGCGAGCAAGAACGAACTGCCGGTAATCCAGCGCGCGAGATTGAATTCGTTTTGCCAGAAATATTGCCGCTCGATCGTGCGATAAAGATACGTGTCGCCGCCGCTTTGCGTTTGCGAATCGTTGTGCATTTCCGAAAGCTGCCAGCGCGTTTGCCAGAAGCCGTTCAGGCGATCCGCGCCGGCCAGCCGCGCCTGCGTGAACTGCGTGCGGGTGCGGTCATCATCGGTGGGACTGGCATCAATCTGCGCATCCATCGCGTCGCGCAAGAATGAAAAGGTGACGCGATGATCGTCGTTGGGCGCAAACTCCAATGAAGCGCGTTGATGGTCGTTGCGATAGCCGTCGCGATCGGGATTGTAGCTGTAGTTATCGGGGTTCGTGATGGCGTTGAAGCCGCGACTGTATTCCGTGCCCGCGCCAATCGCCCAGCGGAAAGGCCCTTGCGATCCCGACGCGCTGACGTTGCCGTTGCACGCATGGTAAGTGCCGCACGCCGTATCCGCCGCCAGCGACAACGGTTTGGCCGACGCTTTTTTGGTGAAGATTTGCACGACACCGCCCAGCGCATTGGCACCGTACAACATCGACGCTGCGCCGCGCAAAATTTCGATGTGCTCGATGTCGGCCAACGGAATGGTTTCGAGCGAGGACGAACCGGTGGACAATGAAGCCGTGCGCACGCCGTCGATCAATACCAGCACATGGCCGCTGTTGGTTCCGCGCAAAAAGAGGCTGGCAACAGCGCCGGAGCCGCCGTAACGGGCGATTTCGACGCCGGGCTGGCGCGCCAGCAAATCGGGAAGCGAACCGGCACCGCTGCGGGCGATGGCTTTTTCGTCGATCACCGTGATGTCGGCAAGCGTGTCTTCAGCGGGCGCGGACATTCGGGAAGGCGTGATGACGATGGTCAACGGCTCATCATTGGCGTTCGATGAAGCGTTTTGCGCCAGAGCGACCGGAGAGAGTAGCGCTCCGAAGATAACGGTTATAGGAAAAGACGGCCTGCTCGAAAATTTAATGAATACAGCAAACATCGGTTCCTCTGAACAAGCGCATCGCTTTGTTGTTCTGTTTCTCAACGCTGTGTTGCTCAAGGAACCGGATCGGAGTTGCGCGGAATGATGCGCGTTCGCATGGCTTTGCACAAATCACAAAGCAAACACGAAACGAGCGCAAAAACCGCGCACAACTCAGGGTCTCAGGCGACGCCCTCCGCATCACAACGACTGTTGTTTCATGAGGCCGGTCTCCGGGCTTGCCGGTTTTGACGATTCGCCTTCCCATGTCTTCAAAGAGACACAGTGGCCTGATGAATCGCCCACACCGTCTTACCGTTGCGGGGGCAGCCGCGGCTTTGGGGGCGCACCCTTTACCGCGTTCCCGTTTCACCCTGGAAGTTGAATAACGCAGGGCACCTCACGAAAGCCGCAGTATAGAGGATTGCGCGAAAAAATAACAGCTTCGTTTCAGGCATGCCGGTAAAAGCGTTTCATGTTAAGCTAAAATAATCTAACCACTTTTCCCATGGCAAGGCAGAGGCAGTATGAGTGATTTCGGCGTCGGAGCGTGGGTTTTTGCGCTGGCTCTTGTGGCGTTCATCGTCGTGACGACGATCGGCTTTGTCCGGCGCGACCGGCAAATGAAAAGAATGCAGTCGTTGATGGACGCCGACACGGTGTCGCTGCCGGGATGGACGGAGGGCGAAACCGTGCGTTTGTTGTCGTCCGCCGAGCAGCCCGGCTTCTATACGCTGCGGCCACGTTTCTTGAGCAAAATCGAAACCATCGCTTTTCATCATCTGAAAAGGGCGGTGCCGCAGCATGAAGTTTTGGCGCACGTTCGCCTGATTGATCTTTTTCAGTTGACGGCAGCGGGTGAAGACGAAAAATGGCTGGAGGCTTTCCGCCTGATCGCTTACCTCGACGTGAGTTTTGTTGTGTGCGACGGCGATACGGTCATCATCGCCGTGGTCGATCTCGAAAACCCGGGCGCGATCACGAACGAGCGAATGACGCGCTTGCAGCAAGCCAAAAAACTCGCGCTGCGAACGGCGCAGGTGCGCTGCGTCACTTTCGACCCGATGCACCCGCCGACCGAGCAGGAACTGCGGCAAATGGTGTTGGAGCCGGAGACGATGGTGGCGTGAGCAGGTATCAGGTATCAAGCATCAGACTCTCTCTCCCACAAGGAGAGAGAAGAGTTTTTTGACGGGCGATCACAGATCGCCCCTACATCTGCTCCCTGATTCCTGAAACTCAGAACGGAATATCGTCGTCGAAATCGTCAACGCTTTTTTCTGCGCTGCCTTTTGATGTTGCCGGTTCACGCGATGCCGGCGCGTTGTCGTTGAAGGCCGTGTCGCTAGAGCCGCTGCGGTCGCCGCCGCCGATCAGTTGCATGCGGTCGCCGACGATTTCGGTGGTGTAACGCTCGACGCCTTCCTTGTCGGTCCACTTGCGCGTTTGCAAGCGCCCTTCGATATAGACCGAACGCCCCTTTTTCAGATACTCGCTGGCGATTTCCGCCGTGCGCCCGAAGAGGACGACGCGGTGCCATTCGGTGCGCTCCTGTTTCTCGCCGCTGCTTTTGTCGCGCCATTGGTCGCTGGTGGCGATGTTGAGGTTGCACACGGCGCTGCCGTCGGTGGTGTAGCGCGTTTCGGGGTCGCGCCCGAGGTTGCCGAGCAGGATGACTTTATTGACTGAGGCCATGAGGATTCCTTATTCTGAAACGGGAAAGAAGTGTTATCGTACCAGATGAGGGGAAAGCTGCGAGAAATACTGACGCAAGGAGAAAGGGTTGTTGATGGTGGGCACGGCACGCCGTGCCCCTACGATTCTGCTGCCCCCATCCCAACCTTCCCCCAGAGAGGGAAGGGATTCTATTCCATCCCCTGCCCGCGCGGCGCCGTCAGGCTGGCGATGAGCCACAAAAAGCTCAAGCCCAGACAAAACGCAAAAACTGCCATATCGCCCCAGCGCTGCGCCAGCGCGCCGCCCGCCGCCGCGCCGGCGAAGGTGCCGAAAAATTGCAAGCTCGAATAAACGCCGGTGGCCGTGCCTTTGAGCGCCGGCGGCGCTTGCCACGACACTAATGTCGGCAACGTCGCTTCAAGCAGGTTGAAGGCGGTGAAAAAAAACAGCAGCGCCACGGTCAGCCAAACCAAACTCTGGTGGGAGAACATCAGCAACGCCTGCGCCAGCAGCAAAACGGCGATGGCGCCGCTGAAGAGGCGATGACCGTGGCGCGGGCTGTCGATTCGGCGAAGCGCCGGCATCATCAGCGCCGCCGAGCCGATAAAGACCGGCAGGTAAACTTTCCAGTGTGATTCGGCTGCCAGTCCGGCTTCGCGCAGGTCGAACGGCACTTGAAGAAACAGCGCCATCAGAATGGCGTGAAGCGTCAGAATGCCGAAATTCAGCCGCAGCAGGTGCGGATCCAGCAGCACCTTGAAGAAATCGCGCAGTTCGACCTGGCGCTCGTGCGAGACCTTGGGCGGATCGGGAATCCGGTAGCAAACGACGGCCAGCGCCGCCAGCGCCAGAACGCCGGTCAAGGCAAAGATGCCGGGCACGCCGATCCAGTTTTTGAGGAAAGGTCCCGCGATCACCGAAAAGGCAAAGGTGGCGCCGATGGTGATGCCGATCGCCGCCATCGTCCGTGAGCGCACTTCGGAGCGCGTGAGGTCGGCAGCCAGCGCGATCACTATACCGGAAATCGCGCCGGCTCCCTGCAAGGTGCGACCGACGACCACCCAAGAGAGCGTCGGCGCCCACGCCGCCACGAAGCTGCCGACGGAAAATATCAACAAACCAATGTAAATCAACCGCTTGCGACCGTAACGATCCGACGCCCAGCCGAACGGGATTTGCAGCGCGGCTTGAGTCAGCCCGTAAATGCCGAGCGCCACGCCGACCCAGAAGCGGTCGTTCCCGCCGGGCAACGTTTCGGCATAAAGCGCGAAAACCGGCAGGATGATGAACATGCCCAGCATCCGCAGGCCGAAAATTCCGGCCAGATCGACGGTCACGCGACGCTCGATCGCGGTCATTCGCGGGCGGGCAGCGCGAGGGGAGAGGGTGGCGTCGGGCATGGCGGGATAGCGAAAAGAAATACTGTTATAAGAAATTTGTAACGTTTCCGACAAACGAAACGCTTGGGGAAGCGTTAACTTAATCCGCTCGCCCTGCGCTTTCCTTCCCCTCTCCCGCTTGCGGGAAAGGGTGCCCCGAAGGGGCGGAAGAGGGGAATTTTGTATCCACGTGCGCCGAAATCGCCCTAATGAAAAGTCTAACCCAAACCGGAAAGTCGAAACGCAGTATAGTATCAGGTTCGCCCCTGTGGTTGCGTGATCGTTGCCGATTGTTGCTTGATCGAATTGTGAACATCGTGCGAACATCGCGCCGCCGTGGGACGGTTTTGTTTTTCGGCGGTTTTTTATGGATTATTTACGAATACGCGGCGCCCGCACCCACAATCTCAAAAACATCAGCCTCGATCTGCCTCGTCATCAGTTGATCGTGATTACCGGCTTGTCCGGTTCCGGCAAAAGTTCGCTGGCGTTTGATACGTTGTACGCGGAAGGGCAGCGGCGCTACGTCGAATCGTTGTCGGCTTACGCGCGTCAGTTTTTGCAGTTGATGGAAAAACCCGATGTCGATTTGATCGAAGGTTTGTCGCCGGCCATTTCCATCGAACAGAAAGCGACATCGCATAACCCGCGTTCCACCGTCGGCACCGTCACCGAAATTCACGATTACCTGCGCCTGCTCTACGCCCGCGTCGGCGAGCCGCATTGCCCCGATCACCCTGAACAAAAACTGGACGCGATGACCGTTTCGCAAATGGTCGATGCCGTGCTCGCGTGGCCGGAAGATACGCGACTGATGATTCTGGCGCCGCTGATGGTCAATCGCAAAGGCGAGCACCACGATTTGATCGACGCGCTGCGCGGCCAGGGCTTCGTGCGTGTGCGCGTTGACGGCACGGTCTATGAAATCGACGCCGTTCCCAAGCTGACGAAGAACACCAAGCACACGCTGGAAGTTGTCGTTGATCGTCTCAAGACCCGCGCCGAATTCAAGCAGCGTCTCGCCGAATCGTTCGAGACGGCGTTGCGGCACGGTGATTCGCGCGCCATCGCTGTCGATCTCGACAGCGGCAAAGAGCATTTGTTCTCGGCGCGTTTCTCCTGCCCGATCTGCAATTACGCGCTCGCCGAATTGGAGCCGCGAATGTTTTCGTTCAACAACCCGGTCGGCGCTTGCCCGAAATGCGATGGTTTAGGTTCGATCACCTTCTTCGATCCGGCGCGCGTCGTCGCTTTCCCGCATTTGTCGCTCGCTTCCGGCGCGATCAAAAGCTGGGACAAGCGCAATCCCTATTATTATCAACTGCTGCAAGGACTGGCGAAGCACGCCAAATTCGATCTCGAAAAACCGTTCGACAAACTGCCGGAAAAAATTCAGCACCTCGTCCTCTACGGCTCCGGCAAAGAAGCGATTCCCTTTCCTTACACCAATGATCGCGGTCGCGTTCTCGTTCGTGAACATCCGTTTGAAGGCATCGTCAACACGTTGGAGCGCCGCTACCGCGACACCGATTCGATGGCGGTGCGCGAAGAATTGGCCAAATATCTGAACGACAAACCCTGCCCCGATTGTCACGGTTCACGATTGCGGCGCGAAGCGTGCAACGTCAAAGTCGGCGAGCGCGCCATTCACGAAATCAGCGG
>JAITBX010000159.1 GCA_031283405.1 Burkholderiales bacterium
GGGCGATTTGCAGAAGGTGAATGGTTTTGTCGGCGGGCAGCAAGGTGTGCAGTTGCACATCGCAATCCACCGGAAAGCCGAGGCGAAGGCTGAATTCCTCGACTGTTTTTCTGAGCGCCGCGTCGATGCCGGGCTGGTCGAGTTGCAGACGGAAGGTCGTCAGCAGTTCGCGCAGTTTCCGGTACGCGGCGTTGACTTCGTTGCGCATTTCCGTCAACGCCGTTTGAAGTTCTTCCGGCGGCAGCGATGACTGCATTTGCAGGGACGCCAGCCGCAGCTTGAGGTAGGAGAGCGATTGCGCCATCGAGTCGTGCAACTCGCGGGCGATGACGGTTCGCTCCTCGGTCAGCAGCCATTGCTCCCGTTGGTGGTTTTGATCTTCCAGCACCAGCGCGACGACGAAAATATCGGCAAGCAGCGACATCAAGTGGCGTTGCTCCTCGATGAGCGGCATTCCGGGAAGCAAGTGCCCTTCGATCCAGCCGTAGGAAGTTTGCGGGTCGGCAAGCGGCCATCGCTGGACGGCGAAGTCGGGCGAGGTGGGAGGCATCGGCGTTTGGCGATCGAGGATGATGATCAATCTGCCGAACGGCAAAAGCCCTCTGACGCGATCCAGAATGGCGACGAAACGCCCGTGGAGCGAGCGGCTGTCGTAGGCGCCTTGGCGGTACAGAGTTCGCAACACCTCATAAAGAAAGGCCAGCGTTTCATTTTTCTGTTGCAAATCGGTGGTCTTTTCGGCGATTCGGGCTTCGAGACTTTGGTAGCTTTGTTCGAGTTCCTGAGCCGCCGTGTTGAGCGTTTGCGCCAGCAAGCGAAGCTCATCGTCGTAGCGAAGGTAGGCGCGTTGTTTGAAGTCGCGGTGTCGAATGGCCGAAGCGAGAGCCAGCAACTCCCGCAGGGGAAGGACGATGCGGTAGAACGAATAAAGAGCAAAAATTGCGAGGGACAGCAGGGAAAAGACAATGAAGATTTTTTGCAGAAGACTGATTTCCCGAATGTGTTCCTCGGTCTTTTTGTCCAGATCGACGACCAGCGCATCGATGCGCTGCACAAAAGCGCCCACCTGATCGGCAACGAGTCGGATGTCGTCGTGACGAAGAATGCCCGGGCGCAAAGTAGTGTGCCAATAATCCTGCACGCTGCGCAAATCGCTTTCGAGTCCTTCGCGGTTGAGAACGGAATTTAGCGACTCACTTTCCATATCTGCTTCAAACGCATCGGCGAGCGCGCGCAGGCGGTCGCTGTCGTGCGGCGTCAGGCTGAGGGTGGCGAGCATGCGGTAGCTTTGCATCCGCAACGCGCCGGCGTTGTTGATGGCGTGGGCGTTCCCTTGAACACGGAGCGTCAGCACGGTGAAAAACGCCATGCACCCCAGCGCCAGCACACAGAAGAGCGCGATCAGCAACGCGCCTTGCCGCACGAGGGGAGAAAAAGCGACGGGCGTATCGCCGCTGTCGACTGGAATATTTTCACTCATTCAGTTAACAATCTATTGTTATCAGGGGCTTTGCCGTCTCTACTACTAAAGAGGTGCTCCTAAATAGTTGCATCTGGGGTTACCCCAAAAATGTTGTTACACTCATATTACTAGCGGCTTGAATTTCTTGGATTTTTACTGCCGAAAAGTTTACCACTTTGGTAGGGAATTGTTGAGATGCTGCCTTTTGTTGCAGGGTTGTTATTGATGTAAATCAAATGGTTTTTCTCTTGCGGCTTTATTGTTGCGTCCAAACATTTTTTGACAAACTATAACTCAACCAAGGGAACTTTCTCGTATGGCTTCCAGCCCAAACCATCCAACTTCTGAAACCGCATCTTCTGGCAAGCGCCACGGTCATCATCATGGTCATGGCCATCATAAGGGCGATCGCCACCACGATAAAGGTGAACATAAAGAGGAAACCAAGATCACTTCCCAATCATGGAACGTGTTGATCGCCAGCACTTTGGCGTTCACCGTTTGCTTCATGATCTGGATGATGTTCGCCGCGATAGGCATTCCGCTGCGAAAAGATTTGAACCTTTCCCAATCCGATTTTGCCACGCTGATAGCGATGCCGGTGCTCTCCGGCTCGCTGGTTCGCATTCCGCTGGGCATTTGGACCGACAAGTACGGCGGTCGCATCGTGATGACCGCTTTGCTGGCGATTGCGGTGCCCACGACTTGGTGTATCGCTTACGCCACCGAATATTGGCAATTCATCGTGATCGGTCTGCTCATGGGCTTGGCCGGCGGTTCATTCTCGGTCGGAACGCCTTATGTGTCGCGCTGGTTCCCGCAACGCTGGAAAGGCACGGCGATGGGAGTTTTCGGCGCCGGCAATTCGGGCGCGGCGGTCAACAAGATTTTGGCGCCGATGCTGATCGCTGCCGCCGGCGGCGCTGCCGTGGCCGGCAGTTGGAAGATCGTGCCGCACGTCTATTCTGTAATCATGCTTGGCACCGTGGTCGTGTTCTGGCTGTTGAGCGCCAGCAATCCGAAACATCTGGTGCCCAGCACCACACACTGGACCGAGCAGATCAAGGTGATGGTCGATATGAGGGTGGTCAAGTATTGCCTGTACTACTTCTTCGTGTTCGGCGGTTACGTGGGCTTGAGTCTCTGGCTGCTGCAGTATTACCAAGGCGAATATGATTTAGATATGGTTCAGGCAGGGTTCCTGACGGCCTGCTTTGCCTTGCCCGGCGGTGTCGTGCGCGCCATCGGCGGCTACATCTCGGACAAGTTCGGCGCTCATCGCGTGACCTTCTGGGTGATGGTGGTGAGCCTCTTCTGCCTGATCGTCCTGAGCATTCCTGGTCCCAAAACCCTTGGCAGCAGCGGGCTGAACATCTACGCTTTTACAGCGATGCTGTTCCTGCTGGGCGTCGTGGTCGCCGTCGGCAAAGCCAGCGTATTCAAGTACATCGGCGACGAATACACGCACAATGTGGGCGCGGTCAGCGGCGCGGTGGGGCTGTGGGGCGGCTTGGGCGGTTTTCTGTTCCCGAAAGGCTTCGGCATCCTGCAAGACATTTTCCATGTGCGCTCGACTGCCTTCATGCTGATGCTGGTCGTGGTGATCTTGTCGCTGATCTGGATGTACTATACCGAAATTCGCCCTCGCCGTAATTGACGGCGCCTTCAAAAATTTAGCTGAAAATTCAACCTGAAAAAATGTAACGAGGAGATGCTGTGAATACAAAGAGTCAACCACAAGGCAAAACGCTGATGGTGTGGGAGCCGGAAGAGCATTCTTTCTGGCAAAACGAAGGCAGTGCTATCGCTCAGAGAAACCTGTGGATTTCCATTCCGGCGCTGTTGCTGGCTTTCGCCATCTGGCAAGTATGGTCGGTGACGGCGGGCAGATTGAATGATGTGGGCTTCCACTTTACGCCGAGCCAGTTGTTCTGGCTGACGGGGTTGGCCGGCCTGTCCGGCGGGACGCTCAGAATCTTCTATTCCTTCATGGTGCCGATCTTTGGCGGACGGGCATGGACGACGATGGTGACGTTGTCCCTGTTGATCCCCGCCATCGGCATCGGCTACGCGGTGCAAAACCCCTCCACGCCTTATTACGTTTTTGCCATTCTGGCGCTGTTGGCCGGCTTGGGCGGCGGCAATTTTGCCTCCTCGATGTCCAACATTTCTTTCTTCTTCCCGCGCGCGCAAAAAGGCAACGCGCTGGCGCTCAATGCCGGTCTGGGTAATCTCGGCGTGAGCGTGGTGCAGTTTGTCGTGCCGTGGGTAATTACGGTCGGTGTGCTCGGCGCGCTCGCCGGCGATCCGCAAACCGTCGTCAAGACCGGCAAGAACATCTGGCTGCAAAACGCCGCCTTTTTCTGGGTGCCGTTCATCGTCGTCTGCGGGTTGCTGGCGTGGATCGGCATGAACAACATCGCCAAGGCCAAGGCTTCGTTCTCCGATCAAGCCGTGATCTTCAAGCGCAAACACAACTGGCTGATGTGCTGGCTCTATATGGGAACCTTCGGTTCGTTCATCGGCTACGCCGCCGGCTTTCCGCTGTTGACCAAAATACAGTTTCCGGAAGTGGATTTCTCGCAATACGTTTTTTTGGGCGCGTTGATAGGAGCGCTGTCGCGAGTGTTCACAGGCTGGATCGCTGACAAAGTGGGCGGCGCTCGAGTCACGCTCGTGGTGTTCGCGGCGATGATCGTGTGCGTACTGGGCGTCATCTATTTCATCGGCGCTCATTCCTTTTCGGGTTTCTTTGTCTGCTTCATGCTGCTCTTTTTCTGCACCGGCGTGGGCAACGCATCGACCTTCCAGATGATTCCGAACATCATGCGTCAGGAACTGATCCGCTTGATGCCGGACGCTGCGCCCGATGTGCGGCAACGTCAGACGGAAAAAGAATCGGCAGCGATCACCGGCTTTACTTCCGCCATCGCTGCTTACGGCTTCTTCCTCATCCCTGCGCTCTATGCGGCTCTTGACGACAAGCGCGACGCGCTGTGGGTGTTCCTCGGCTTCTATGTTACCTGCTTCATCATTACCTGGGTTTACTACTTCCGCAAAGGCAGTGTGCTGCACGATGTTGAGCGTTATGGCCGGTTCTGGAATCCCGGTCAGAAAAATTAAGGAGGCACCAACGTGAGTAATTTTCTGGACAGACTTTTATTCTTCACGCGATCCAAGACGGAGTTCGCCGGCGGGCACGGCGCAACCACGACCGAGGATCGTTCGTGGGAAGAGGCGTATCGCAAGCGCTGGCAGCACGACAAGATCGTGCGTTCCACGCACGGCGTGAACTGCACCGGCTCATGCTCGTGGAAGGTTTACGTCAAGGGCGGCATCGTCACTTGGGAAACCCAGCAAACGGATTACCCGCGCACGCGCCCCGATCTGCCCAATCACGAGCCGCGCGGTTGCCAGCGCGGCGCGAGCTTCAGTTGGTATCTCTATTCCAGCAACCGCGTGAAACATCCTCTGGTGCGCTCGCGTCTGCTGAAATTGTGGCGGCAGGCGAGAGCGACGATGAAGCCGGTGGCGGCGTGGAAATCCATCGTCGAAGATCCGACCAAGCGCGCTTCTTACGTCAAGAAACGCGGCCTCGGCGGTTTCGTTCGCGCCAGTTGGGCGGAAGTCAACGAAATCATCGCGGCGGCCAACGCCTATACCGCTAAAACGTATGGCCCCGATCGCGTCTTCGGCTTCTCGCCGATTCCGGCGATGTCGATGGTGAGCTACGCCGCTGGCGCCCGCTATCTGTCGTTGCTCGGCGGCGTCTGCATGTCGTTCTACGACTGGTATTGCGATTTGCCGCCGGCTTCGCCGCAAACGTGGGGCGAGCAAACCGACGTACCGGAAAGCGCCGACTGGTACAACGCCGGCTTCCTCATTCTTTGGGGATCGAACGTGCCGCAGACGCGCACGCCCGACGCGCACTTCTACACCGAGTCGCGCTACCGTGGCGCCAAGAGCGTCGTCGTCAGCCCGGACTATGCCGAGGCCACCAAGTTTGCCGACCTGTGGATGTCGCCCAAGCAAGGGACGGACGCGGCGTTGGCGATGGCGATGGGACATGTGATTCTGAAAGAGTTTCACATCGACCGGCAAGCGAAATATTTCAACGATTACGCCCGCCAATATACGGATATGCCGATGCTGGTGCGGCTGGTGAAGCAGGGCGACAACTATGTGCCCGAGCGCTTCCTGCGCGCTTCGGATTTCGTTCAAGGCATGGGCGAGGCCAACAACCCGGAATGGAAAACGCTGGCTTACGACGAAACCAGCGGCGAAATTGTCGTGCCGACGGGTTCGGTGGGTTTCCGCTGGGGCGAAACCGGCAAATGGAATCTCGAAGAGAAAACTTCCGCCAACCGTGAAACAAAACTGCGCCTCTCGCTCGCCGACATCAAAGACGGCGTCGAGTCGGTCGACTTTCCCTATTTCGGCAACCGTGAACACGATCATTTTCACGGCACCGACCACCCTGATGTGTTGACGCGAAACGTGCCGGTCAAGAAACTGAAGCTCATTGACGGCGAAACCGTCGTGGCTTCCGTGTTCGACCTGTTCCTCGCCAACTACGGCGTCGATCGCGGCTTCGGCGGCGACAACCTCGGCAAGAACTACAACGATGTGCAGCCGTACACGCCCGCTTGGGCAGAGAAGATCACTGGCGTGCCGCGCGATCAAATCATCACCGTGGCTCGTGAATTTGCGCTGAACGCCGAAAAAACCCATGGCCGCTCGATGGTCATCATCGGCGCCGGCATGAACCACTGGTATCACATGGATATGAACTACCGCGGCATCATCAATATGTTGGTGATGTGCGGTTGCGTCGGGCAATCGGGAGGCGGCTGGTCGCACTACGTCGGCCAGGAAAAGCTGCGCCCGCAATCGGGCTGGACGCCGCTGACCTTCGCGCTCGACTGGGGACGTCCATCGCGCCAGATGAATTCGACGTCGGCTTTCTACGCGCACACCGATCAGTGGCGCTATGAAACGCTGGACATCAACGAAATTTTGTCGCCGACCGCGCCGACCGGAACATGGGACGGCGTGTTGATCGACTACAACGCCCGCGCCGAACGCATGGGCTGGCTGCCTTCGGCGCCGCAGTTGCAGGCCAATCCTCTCGAAATTGCCAAGCGCGCCGAAGCGGCAGGCATGGAGCCGAAGGATTACGTCGCCAAAGCGCTGAAAGCGGGCGAACTGGAAATGTCGTGCAACGACCCCGACAACCCCGTGAACTGGCCGCGCAATCTGTTCGTTTGGCGCTCCAACCTTCTGGGCGCTTCGGCCAAGGGTCATGAGTATTTCCTGAAACATCTGCTCGGCACCACGCACGGCGTGATGGGCAAAGACCTCGGCGAGGACGGCAAGAAGAAACCGGTCGATGTGAAATGGCACGATAAAGCGCCGGAAGGAAAGCTCGATCTCTTGGTGACGCTCGATTTCCGCATGTCCACCACCTGTGTCTATTCGGACATCGTGTTGCCGACGGCGACGTGGTACGAGAAGAACGACCTCAACACTTCCGACATGCACCCGTTCATTCATCCGCTGTCGGCGGCGGTCGATCCGGTTTGGGAATCGCGCAGCGATTGGGACATTTACAAAGGCATCGCCGAAGCGTTCTCAAAAGTTTCTCCGGAAGTGCTGGGCGTAGAGAAAGATGTGGTGCTGACCCCGATCATGCACGACAGCCCCGGCGAAATCGCCCAACCTTTCGATGTGAAAGACTGGAAGAAAGGGCAGGTCGATCCGATTCCGGGAAAGACGATGCCGGCGGTTACCGTGGTCGAACGCGACTATCCGAACCTCTACAAACGCTTCACGTCGCTCGGCCCCTTGATGAACAAGCTCGGCAACGGCGGCAAGGGACTGGCGTGGAACACCGACCATGAGGTTGAATTGCTCAAGGGACTCAACGGCGTGGTGGTCGAAGAGGGCGCCAGCAAAGGACTGGCGCGCATCGACAGCGCCATAGACGCTTGCGAAGTCGTTCTGAGCCTCGCTCCTGAAACCAACGGCGAAGTCGCGGTGAAGGCGTGGGCGTCTCTGGAGAAATTCACCGGACGCAACCACACCCATCTTGCGATTCCGAAAGAGGACGAGAAGATTCGCTTTCGCGACATACAAGCGCAGCCGCGCAAAATCATCTCGTCGCCGATCTGGTCGGGGCTGGAATCGGAGCATGTTTGCTACAATGCCGGCTATACCAACGTTCACGAGTTGATTCCGTGGCGCACGCTGACGGGTCGTCAGCAGCTTTATCAGGATCATTTGTGGATGCGCGCTTTTGGTGAGGGCTTCTGTGTCTATCGGCCGCCGATCGACACCAAGACCATCAAGCCAGTGATCGACCGCAAGCCGAAGGGCAACGGCTCGGTGGTGTTGAACTGGATCACGCCGCACCAGAAGTGGGGCATCCACTCGACTTACACTGACAACCTGCTGATGCTTACCTTGTCGCGCGGCGGGCCGATCATCTGGATCAGCGAAGTTGACGCCAAGAGCGCCGGCATCGTTGACAACGATTGGATTGAAGCCTACAACACCAACGGCGCGATTACGGCGCG
>JAITBX010000239.1 GCA_031283405.1 Burkholderiales bacterium
CGATTTATGCCGAAGCTTACAATGCCGATCCGGAGTTCTATTCGTTCTACCGCAGCCTGGAAGCGTACCGGGGAACGTTTCAGGGCAAGAACGACGCTATCGTTCTCGATCCCTCTTCCGATTTCTTCCGCTATTTCAAGAAATACAAAGCGGGCAAACCATGATTTTTTTGATTTGCGATAACAATGATGAAAACACTGGGGCTGGCGATTGCGCTGCTGTGCATTCTGGAGGGATTGCTGCCCTTTCTGGCGCCTGGGCAGTGGCGCGAAGTCTTTCGTAAAATCATCGGCTTCTCGGATGGCCAACTGCGTTTCATCGGATTGATCTCGATCGTTGCCGGTTTGCTGCTGTGGTTCATGTTTCAATAACGGCTGTGCCATACTTTTGATTTGAAGAATTCTAGGGAAAGGTTTGATCTCATGGGGAAGAATGTCGTCGTTATCGGCACGCAGTGGGGCGATGAAGGCAAAGGCAAGATCGTCGATTGGCTGAGCGAATGCGCCAAGGGCGTCGTTCGTTTTCAGGGCGGGCACAACGCCGGTCACACGCTGGTGATCGGCCAGCGCAAAACCATTCTCCGGCTCATTCCTTCCGGCGTGCTGCATCCGGCGGTTGCCGTCTATATAGGCAACGGCGTGGTGCTGTCGCCGCAAGCGTTGTTGCAAGAGATCGGCGAACTGGAAAATGCGGGCGTGCAACTGCGCAATCGTCTGAAAATTTCACCGGCTTGTCCGCTGGTGTTGCCTTACCATGTCGCCATCGACCAAGCGCGCGAATCGTCGATGGGCGACGGCAAGATCGGAACGACGGGACGCGGTATCGGCCCCGCCTACGAAGACAAAATCGCCCGTCGCGCCTTGCGGGTTCAGGATTTGTGCGATGCCGATATTTTTTCCGCCAAGCTCGAAAAACTTGCCAAGTATCACAACTTTTTGCTCACCCAATATTATCGGCGTGAGCCTCTGCCGTTTGCGCGAGTGCGCGATGAAATGCTGGCGCTGGCGCCGCAAATCACGCCGATGATCGCCGATGTTGCCCACTTGTTGCACGAAGCGCGACTCAGAGGCGACTCGCTGCTTTTCGAGGGCGCCCAAGGCGCGATGCTCGACATCGACCACGGCACTTTCCCCTTCGTCACCAGTTCCAATTGTTTGGCAGGCAACGCTTTTGCCGGCAGCGGCATCAGCCCGAATGCCGTCGATTACATTCTCGGCATCGTCAAAGCCTACACCACCCGCGTCGGCACCGGCCCCTTTCCGACCGAACTGACCGATGATGTCGGCGCAGGACTTGGCAAGCGCGGCAATGAATTCGGCTCGGTCACAGGCCGTCCGCGCCGCTGCGGCTGGCTCGACATCGCACAATTGAAACGCTCGCTGCAACTGAACGGCGTCAGCGGTTTGTGCATCACCAAACTCGATGTGCTCGACGGCATGGACGAAGTGTGCATCGGCGTCGGCTACACCGTGAACGGCAAACCTGTCGAACTGATTCCGACCGGCGCCGATGCCGTCGCGCAGTGCGTTCCGGTCTATGAGCGCTTCCCCGGCTGGCGCGAGTCCACCGTCGGCGTCAAAACTTTCGACGCCCTGCCCGCCAACGCCCGCGCTTACTTGAAACGGATTGAAGCGCTCACCGGTGTGCCGATTGCGATGGTGTCCACGGGGCCGGAACGCAACGAAACCATTATGGTTCATCATCCCTTTCATTAACCCTTGCGGGAGAGGAAAAATTGCGCCTGCTTGAATCGAAATCAATAAGAGATTGAGACGTCGATGAACCCTGCCGCCATAGATACTGAAGTTATCGTTCATCGAGTTCTGTTTATCCGCGGCCACAAGGTCATGCTGGATGCCGAACTCGCCGAACTCTATGGTGTGACCACCAAAGCGCTGAATCAAGCGGTTAAACGTAATGCCCAGCGGTTTCCCTGATGACTTCATGTTCCAGCTAAACGCTACCGAGGCGACGGAACTCAACCGGTCACAAGTTGTGACCGGCTCACAGAAACATCGTGATCCCCGTGTTCCGTTTGCTTTCACGGAACACGGGGCGCTGATGCTTGGTAATGTGTTGCGCTCGGATCGCGCAGTTGAAGTCAGCTTGATGATCGTTCGTGCTTTTGTCCAGTTGCGTGAAGCACTTTCGACGCACAAGGAACTTTCCGCCAAGTTGGAGGCATTGGAGAGGAAAGTCGGCAGCCACGATCAAGCGATTGCGGGACTCATCAGCGCCATTCGGCAACTCATGACTCCGCCGGATACAAAGAAGCGCAGCATAGGTTTCACCTCCGAGCAGCTTGAAAAATAACGTCATCACACAGCATGACCGAAAAACTCCAAATCAGTTGGCCGCAATACCACACCTTGATAGAACGGCTTGCGTTCAAGGTGCATGAATCCGGCGAGCGCTTCGATCAAATCGCCTGTATCGCGCGCGGCGGCTTGCGCATCGGCGATGTTCTGTCGCGCATCTACGAACTGCCGCTGGCGATTCTCGCCACACATTCCTACGTGGCCGACGGCGGCACCGTGCGCGGTGAATTGATCGTTGCCGAACACCTGTCGATGACCACGCCCAAGCTGGGTGAGCGCATTCTGCTCGTCGATGATATGGTGGATTCCGGAGTCACGTTGAAGAAAGTAGCCGAAACGCTGCCGCAACGCTACCCCAACATCAGGGAAATCAAAACCGCCGTGTTGTGGTGGAAGGCTTGCTCGATTTTCAAGCCCGATTACTGGATCGATTATCTGCCCGACAACCCGTGGATTTGCCAGCCCTTTGAAATCTACGACCAAATGCGGGCTGAAGATATTCGCGGCCATTGGAAATAAAAATAGAGACAAGGCAGACCTTGTCTCTACGTCGATTCTCTACTGCATCATTCCGGCAACAGAAATCCGAAGCGTTTCAAGCTCCCTTTGGCTTTGTCGCTCAGCATGTACCGATAAAACCGCCGTGTGGCATCGCCGGCGTTTTTGAGCAACACCATGCGTTCTTTCAGCGGCGCGTACAGCGAATCCGACACCAGCATACATTTGCCGCCGCGCGCCGTCATCAGTTGGCCGGCCTGCGAATAAGCGACCAACGCGCCCTGCCCCGCGCCGTTGACCGCCATTTGCGCCGTTTGCGAAATATCGTCGCCGACCTCCAGTATTGCCTGTATTTCGTCCCACACCTGCTTTTGACGCAACACTTCCTCCGCCAAACGCCCATAGGGGTCGGCCTCGGGATCGGCAATCATGAGACGCTGCAAGCGGCCATCGCGCAACGCCGGACGAATGTCTGCCAAAAAATTATCAGCTTTCAACGGCGAGCCGGAAGGCGCATAAAACGCCAGCCTCCCTATCGCGTACACATCGCCCTGCCCGTCGGTCTTGCCGGCCTCGATCAACTGTTTCGCCAGCAATTCATCCGCCGACAAAAACATCTCGAACGGCGCGTCGTCTCGAATCTGCGAATACAAACGGCGGGGCGCGCCCACGGCAATCCGCAACTTTATCCGCGTCTCGTCCTCGAAGCCCTTGGCGATTTCCGACAGCAACGGCTGCAAATCCGAAGAAGCGGCAATCGTCGGCGGCTCGCTCTTTTGCGCCCGCGCAACGTCAAACGGCGCGGCAACCGCCCACAAGCCGCCCGCCATCAGTGCTTTCAAGATAAAACGCCGCTCAGACATGGTGTGAGGTCAACGGAAAGATGTCCTCTTATAGCATAAATTGTTGATAAAATGTCAATAGGCCGAAGTACGGTCAAAGTACAGCGGCAAAGGGTTAGAACGATTTGATTCAATCGAGCACAAAGCACTCCCCTCTCTCGCTTGCGAGAGAGGGGAGATTGATGAACGAGCGCGTCAGCGTGACCCTCACGCTTCCAACATGCTGCGCAGCATCCACGCTGTTTTTTCGTGTGTCTGCAAACGTTGCGTCAAGAGATCGGCGGTTGCTTCATCGCTGGCCTTGTCTGCCGCCGTAAAGCATTGACGCGCCGTCCGCGCCGCCGCTTCGTTGCCTTCGACCAGCAGCCGGATCATTTCCTCGGCTTTCGGTACGCCGACGGTTTCCTTGATCGACGATTGCTTCGCAAACACCGAGAACGCGCCCACCGCCGGATAACCCAGCGCACGAATGCGCTCGGCAATCAAGTCGGTGGAAGTCCACAACTCAGTGTATTGCCCCTCGAACATCACATGCAATGTGTTGAACATCGGGCCGGTCACGTTCCAGTGGAAATGATGCGTTTTCATGTACAACGCGAAAGTGTCGGCAAGCAACGCCGACAATCCCTTGGCGATTTTCGCACGCTCTCCGGCAGAGATTCCGATATCGATCTTGGGCGCTTCGATTTTCCTGGGCATAAGCATTCCTTTCTTTGTGGAGGTCATTCAGTATCTGTTAACGCGATGAGAAAGCGTGCGTTGCAGACTTCATGTTCAATCATAACACTTGGGTAGCCCATATGAAAGAAGGCGAGTCACTTGTTTTTACCCTCATCCGCCTTCGCCGCTTCCAGCAGCGCATCCATCTCCGCCAGAATGCCGCGCAAAATGTTGACCTCTTCGCGCTCCAGCCCGGCTCGCGCGAAAAGACGCCGCAGTCGCGGCAACAAACGTTTGGGGCGTTCGGGATTCAGGAATCCGCAGTCAATCAGCGTTTTCTCGGCGTGCGCGTACAGTCTTTCGATCTCATCGTGCGTCGCGCCGGTGAAACGCGGCGCTTGCCAAACCGCCCCCGCGCCCAGCGTCACCCGCAACTCATAAGCCGCCACTTGCACCGCCGCCGCAAGATTCAGCGACGAATACTGCGGATTGGCCGGAATGGTAGCCGCCACCGTGCATTGCGCCAATTCGGCGTTAGACAGCCCCGACATTTCCGTTCCGAAAACCAGCGCAATCTCTTTCGGCAAAAGCGACTCTGCCGTCGAATGTTTTATCGCCAACGGTTCTGCCGTCAACTGCCTCGCCGCTTCTTCCGCCATTTGCCGCGCCGTCAACACCCGTCCGGCAAATTCGCGCGGTCGCGCTGAAAACCCCGCCGCCCAAACGCATCCGGCCAGCGCCTCATCCAAAGTTGTTACCACCCGCACGCGCGCCAACACCTCGTCGGCGCCGGAAGCCATCGCCTCGGCTTCGGGCGCCGGAAAACGCGAGGGCGAGACGAGCACCAGTTGCGACAACCCCATCGTCCACATTGCCCGCGCCGCCGCGCCGATATTGCCGGGGTGACTGGTATGCACGAGCACGATCCGCACACGCGACAACGCCACCGGCCCCGCGTTGGGATGAGTCATGAGTTTTTCTGTTTGTTTTTCCATTGCTTCTCTGTCGCTTGGTTGTCTGGTTTTGCTTTTGATGCCACACTTTTAGAATACGTCAGCGCGCCGATCACTTCAACCCCAAACACAAAACAGCAAGCGGGCAAGCAAAGCGATTCGCTCTGGCGACGAATAAAAAATTTTATGGGAAATCATGATGACCATTGAATCAAGACAAAATGCCCGAACCGTGCAGCGAATCGTTTTGATCGCGGCGGCGACGCTTCTCTGCGCGTCGTGCGGCGAGCAGCGCAAAACCGTCCGCGCCTTTTCGCCCGAAATGAATAACATGGAAATGTTGAGCATGACGCAACAGCCCGACTGGCAAATCCTTGCGGGCACGCAATGGTTGGGCACTACATACATCAATACTATCAAAGGAACGAATGAAAAACTGAACGCCGGTTTCTTTTGGGACGGCAATCGCAACTACACACAAGCACGCACTGGGCGATCAGGCACGATGGAGGAACCATTCTCACATCCGACAGCTACATGTTCAGGCCGGTGGACATCATGTACGACAAAGACGGTCAGCTACAGGAATTTCAGCAAATGCAAATGCTGAGATAAGCATGAAATGCCATGATATGATTTTAGTCAAAGTCAATTTTTCTTCCATCAACCATCAGGAGATCCCTCCATGAAATCACGGCTTGTCCTTCTTTTTTGCGGAAGTCTTTTTTTATGGACGGCAAATGCCCAAGCGGACGAATTGCCTGCGCGTAAAGCGGGCTTGTGGGAGATAGCGGTCAAACTCGATGCAGGAAAACCGGGGATGATGTCGCGGCAATGTACAGACGCCGCCGCCGAAAAAAAGATGGGCGTGTTGGCCAACGATTACATGACGTGCTCGAAGCGGGACATCAAAAAAACCTCGAACGGCTACATCGTTGATTCCGTGTGCTCGCTTGGTGGGGAAGTCACCTCTACCTCACATTCGGAAGTCACAGGCAGCTTCAACTCCGCTTATACGATGAAAGTCACCGATCTTACGCAAGGCGGGATCATGGGCAAAGGAGAGACTTCGGTCACGACGATAGAAGCAAAATGGTTGGGCGCTTGTCCGGCGGGCTGGAAACCCGGCGACACGGAAACACCTGGCGGAACGAAGATAAACCTTCTGGACGACGTGAAATAGCAAATCGTTCTTAGGCGGCATTTTACCGCCCGCAGCACGGACGGTCGCGGGCGACCGCCCCTACGGGATTTCGTTTATTTTCGCCTCTTACAAAACAAAAAAGCCAGCCAACTCTTTGATTTAACTGAATTTTTTATGGTGCCGACGATGAGACTCGAACTCATACGGCTTTCGCCACTGCCCCCTCAAGACAGCGTGTCTACCAATTTCACCACGTCGGCGTGTGTTTTCAAGAAGCGCGATTGTAGCGTTTTTTACGGCTTCTGCGCTCCTTCTTTCGCCGCCGTTGCCGGCGCGGCAGGTGTCGCGCTGCTGCTATTGGCAGTATTGGCAGGCGCTCCGGCAGCAGGCGCGACGGGAACATCCGCAGGTTGCGCCGGTTTGATTTCAGCCGGCGGCGTTGCCGTCTTTTCTGCCGGTTGCGTCGGCGCGGCGCGATCCATGATGCTGCCGCCGATGTTTGATCCGGTGTGCCGCGCGCTGTAATAGGTCAGGCCGAGGCTGGTGATAAAGAAAACCGTCGCCAGCGCCGCTGTCGTCCGCGAGAGGAAGTTGGCCGAACCCGCCGAGCCAAAGATGCTGCCGGATGCTCCGCTACCGAAGGCCGCGCCCATGTCGGCGCCCTTCCCGTGTTGCAGCAAAACAAAGCCGCAAATCGCCACGGCAACCAGTATGTGAACAACCCACAAAGCGTTTTCCAGAAATCCCATTTTTCACTCCATCTCAGGCGCGCGCGGCCTGAGCAATCTTCAAAAATTCTTCAGCGTCGAGCGACGCGCCGCCGACCAGCGCGCCGTCAACATTGGCCGTGTTCAACAATGCGCCGGCATTGCTTGCCTTGACGCTTCCGCCGTACAGCAAGCGTGTGCCGGTGACGCCCGCTTTTTCCAGTTGCCCGCGCAGCAAGGCGTGAACCTCGCGCACGTCGTCTTCGCTCGCGGCCAAACCAGTGCCGATCGCCCAGACCGGCTCGTAAGCGATGACCAGCCGTTGCTTCGTTTCCGCCGAAACGTGCGCCAATACTGCCGCCAACTGCCGCGTGACCACTTGCACCATCTCGCCGCACTTGCGCTCGGCCAAAGTTTCTCCGACGCAAACGATCGGTGTCATTCCGGCTTCTGCCACTGCCTGCGCTTTGCGAGCGACGGTGGCGTCGTCTTCGCCGTAAAGCGCGCGCCGTTCGGAGTGGCCGACGATGGCGCAACTGCATCCGAAATCGGCAAGCATCGCCGCCGACACTTCGCCGGTAAACGCGCCTTTTGCTTGCTCGCTGACGTTTTGCGCGCCCCAGCCGATCGCGCTGCCTTGCAACGCCTGCTGCGCCTGCGCCAAATACGGGAACGGCACACATACCGCCAAAGCGTCACCGTGGCGGCAACCCGCCTTCAACGCCGCAAGGCGCACGGCGTTTTCCTGCGTGCTGCCATGCAGTTTCCAGTTGCCGACGATATATTTGGTAGCGACCATAGACGTGGCCATCAAACGTTCCGATTTGAGAAAACCAGATATTATACACATTGAACGGGCGCTTTTGTGCTTGGCGGCAGACTTTTCGGACAAGGCGAAATGACGCGAGCTTTCAGACCGCTGATTAGGGCATTTTGCGAAAAACCGCTCTGCGGTTGACATAAGTCGCACTCTCCGATATTTTTATGCCGATACGACAAAGTAATTTTCGTTTTAAGGGAGCGAACATCTGATGCGGCGCCGATTCTTTCGCGGGCTTACTTTGGTGGAAATGATAATCGTCATGGCGCTGATCGCCGGCACTTTGACGATGGCCACCATCTCAATAGGCGATTGGCTCACCAAAAGCCATCAACGCAATCTCGTCAAAGCTCTCGACAGTTCCATCGCCCGCGCTCGCACCGAAGCGATCAAACGCAATACCCGCGTCAACATCTGCGTTTCTGCCGATCAGCAAACCTGCACTCAGGGCAGTTGGGAGAAGGGCTGGATCATCTTCCCTGACACGGAAAACAGCCGCACCCTTGAAGTCAACGATGCCATCATCTACCACGAAGCGGGCGATACTTTCAATCACCTCACCGCAACCGGCAACCAGTATGTCAAGAGTTATCTTTCGTTCATCAACAACGGCAAGCCGCAGCAACTGAGCGGCGCTCTGCAATCGGGAACCATTGAAGTCTGCGCGCGCGGACAAAACGTCATCAAAGTGTTCATGGCCGCCACAGGCCGCACTCGCATCGAAAATACTTCGACGCTGTGTCCGTAGCGCGCAGGCAATTCCACCCACAAAAAAACGGACGCTCAAGCGCCCGTTTTTTGTTTCCTTCTCTCCTGCTTTTTATGTATTCGCCGATTTCGGCGCTTCCGGCTTGATGCCCGTCAACAGATATTCGAGCAGGTCTTTCACAGGCCGCATTTCGGTGCCGAACGGCAAGGTTGACGCGCCACGGAAAAACAGCCCTTTCATCCGGTCGCCGCGCAACGCCGCCGCCAACTGGATGTCGATGCAAAACTGGCCGATCTTGGCGATGCCGTCGCGCAGTCCGCATTGCGACAGGCAATCGAATTTCACCGAGCAGCGCGGCTTCTTGTGCGCTGCCGCCGTCAGCTTCGGCAGGAATTTGAGGTAGTTTTCGAGCCACGGTGTGCGCACTGCCCGCGCCGGCAATCCGGCCACGCTGATGAATTCCACCATTTCTTCCGGCTTGGCGTTGAGCAGCACTTGTTTGAACGATTCCGCCGCGTCGCCTTCCTGCGTCACGGCAAACGCCGTTCCCAGTTGCACACCGGAAGCGCCCATGTCCACCAGTTGCCGCACTCGCTCGTGCGAGTTGATGCCACCGGCCACGATCAGCGGCACGTCTTTTTCGCCGATGCCTTCGGCGCGGAAAAATTCGTGCGTCGCCGGCAACACTTTCTCAAAATCGAAGCGCGGATCGTTGATGTCCTCGATCTTGGACGCGCCCAAGTGGCCGGCCGCATAACGCGGATGTTCAATCACCACCGCATCGGGCAAGCGTCCTTTGCGCATCCATTTTTTGACGACCAACTGAATGCCGCGCGCGTCCGACAAAATCGGAATCAGGCCGATGCTCGGTTTTTCGTCAACCAGATCGGGCAAATCGAGCGGTAGCCCTGCACCCATCACGATCGCGTCGGCGCCGCTGCGGCACGCTTGCCGGACATAGTTCGCGTATTCGGTCACCGCTTTCATCACGTTGACCGCAATCATCCCCGCCCCTTGCGCAATTTTCTGCGCGGCCTTGATCTCACGATCGAGCGCGGTCAGATTGGCCGCGTCCACCGTTTCCTTGTTGGCGTGCTGGCTGACTTCCATCAGGTCTTCGTGGCAACGCCGCAGATCAATGCTGGCAATCGTCCCCACCGCGCCCAGGCTGGCGACCGTTCCCGCCAACCGATGCGCTGAAACACCAACGCCCATACCCCCCTGAACGATCGGCAACAACTGACGACCCTTGACCACCAAAGGCGCTAAATGATTCGCTATCATCTCTTTGAAAAGTTCGTTCATAATGCGTTATATTCTCATCCTCGTCTGTGCTA
>JAITBX010000003.1 GCA_031283405.1 Burkholderiales bacterium
AGTGCATCAATCACGATGTCCGCCGTCATCCGGGGTTGGATTGACCAGCCGACAACCTCGCGGTTAAACAGATCAAGAATGATCGCCAAGTACAACCAGCCCTCGTCCGTCCAAACATAGGTCAAGTCGGCGCACCACGCTTTATTCGGTGCGGCAGGCTGAAAGTTCCTGTCCAGCAGGTTCGGCGCTACTGGCAACGTGTGCCGTGAATCCGTCGTCGCCTTGAAACGCCGCTTGTGGCGCGCCTTGATGCCGTTTTCTCGCATCAGGCGCTCGACACGCCCTTTGCTCGCCGGGAGCGTCAGTGAAACGGCGATTCGTGCGGCTGTGAACATGGTGAAGATGCGCTAAAACCACGTCTTTCTCGGCGCGGTCGAAAACACTTCTTCGCCCGGCGTCGCCGTGGTCGGCACTTTGAGCGTCAGCACTTGCGCGGCGGCGGGATAGCACAGGCCGATGGCTTCGGCGCAACCTTGATAATTCACTTTGAGCGAGTAGGCGCTGTCGCGCGGCAATTCTTTGGTGAACGGCAAAACGATAGAGAGGTCGCGGCGGTAAATCATGGTATCGCCGAAGGCAGGGTCTTTTTTATGTTCGCCGACGGGCAAGGTCACTTTGTCGAGAACGTCAGGCTCGATCAAGAACGACAGCTTGTTCTGATAGAGGTAGTAGCACGGCTCGACGGCGATTCGGACTTCAACCGAGCGGCCGTCGATCGGAATGGCCGAAAGGCGAAAGGCATCCTTGTCTTGCAGCGGCTGGGTGCTGCAAGCGGCGAAAGCGCTGCTGCCGATGCTGAGGGTGAAAAAGAAAGAAGCAACGAGGGAACAAACGCGCAGAGAAATCATGATGAACTCCGTTCGTGAATCAATGACTCGAATGATGGATGAAAAAAACATTATAGCGAGAGCAACACGCCATCAAGGCGAAAGCGGGGCGTCGCCGCACTCGCATTGTACCCAAGTGTAGTAAGCCGGCAGCGCTTCGACGACGGCAACGGCGACGATTTCCGGCACTTCGTAAGAGTGATGCGCTTTGAGGTAATGCTCGAGCGCGGGATAGCGGGCGCGCGAGGTCTTGATTGCCAGCGGGATTTCGACGGCGGTTTCGGCTTTCCCCTGCCAGCGGTAATGCGCCTGAATCGGCGCGCCGATGTGGACGCAGGCGGCCAGCCGGTTCTCGATGAGCTGTTGCGCCATCGCTTCGGCGGCGGCTCGATCCGACAGGGTGGTATGAACGATCAGCATGGTTGGCGAAAAATAAAGAAAAAATGAAAAGAGCTGTAACGGGCGGGGAGAAACGTTGCAAAAGGTGCTGGAAAGCCTTATATGATATAAGCGGAAATACTTTTTTCTGCAAGACCGGGGATCAACGTATCCTCGACAGAATGGCCTGACAGGAATTTTACGGGAATCGAATAATGCCTTTTATTTTGTTGTTGTGGTTGCTTCTGCCGTGGCTTCTCGATCTTTGGCTGACCGTGACGGTCGCCGATGCAGTGGGCGTGAGCGTTTGGTATTTCTTTCTGGCGTCGGCGGCGCTGGGTCTGGTGATGCTGGTGTGGGAATGGCGGCGCGTGCAAACGTATTGGCGGGCGTTGCGGCGGCTGGAAGGTTCACCGTGGCAACTGCTGGCGTCGGCGCGGCGGGGATTGGCGGCGTTGCTGCTGATTTTGCCGGGGCTGGGCAGTGATGTGCTGGCGTTGCTTTTGCTGATGTTTCCGGGCGGACGGCGGGTTTGGGCGCGCAACACAAACAGACGGCATGCAAACGAGTACGTTTACGCCGAGCGGCAACGCGCGGCAGGAAGAAGAACCGCAGAGACTGCCTATCAAGCATCACCCGGCGTGATTGAAGGCGAGTTTCGACGCGAAGAATAGAAGGAGTCGTATCACCCCATCGTGCGGCCATGATCGAAACCTCGATGCTTCAGAGGCGCAGATGGTATAGACCGCATGGCTTTTGAAAGGAGTACAGCATGAAAACGATGCAACGCATTCTGATGATCGGCCTGTTGACCGCAGGCGCGCTGGCTGTCGCCGGCGCGGCGCAGGCGAGAGGCGTGAACTGGTCGCTGGGAATAAATCTTCCCGGTGTGACTGTCGGCTTGGGGAACGCCATGTACCCGGCGATGTACCCACAGACCTACGTCGCGCCGTCGCTCGTCTATGCAGCGCCGCAGCCGGTGTATGCGCCCGCTTATGTTGTGCCGCAGGCCGCCTATGTCGTTCCGCAGCCCGTCTATGCGCCGGCGTACTACGGGTATGGCGGCTATTACTACGCGCCGGCGCGGATGGCGTACCGTCCGATGTATTACGGACACCCGGGTTACCGCAGCTATTATCGCGGAGGCTATTACCGTCCGGGCTACTATCACGGCAGACGTTGAACAATCTCTCCGAACAGATGAGCGTTATTTGAAACGGCGGGAGAGGTACGGCGAGCCGGCCAAGCCAAAGCGCCACGGCAACGCCACCGCTTTGCTGATGCCGATGCGCGTTCCTTGCAGCACGTCAATTCCAACGGGTGCGGCCAGCACGGCGAACGGCGGCGCGGTGAGCGGCAGGCCGTAGTGCTGCTGCGTGATGCCCAGCGCTTGCCCGACGCGGCCGGGACCGGCGCACAGCAGACGGTCGTCGGCACCTTCATTCAGCAAACCTCGACGCTCGCGCATCACGGCAAGACCGTGCGTCGGTTGCAGAGCGCGGATCAGTACGCCCGCGCCGTGATCGGCTTCGCGGCAGACGAAATTCAAACACCAGTGAACGCCATAGCTACGGTAAACGTAGGCATGGCCGGGCGGGCCGAACATGGCGCGGTTGCGTGGGGTTTCTCCCGGATGGCAGTGGGAAGCGGGATCGCCGGTGTCGTAGGCTTCGGTTTCGACAATGATGCCGCCGACGCTGTCCACCAGCAGCGTTGCGCCGATCATGGCGCGCGCCACATGCGGCGCGTCGCCGGAAAAGTCGTCGAAGGTGAGCGGCCTCAAGCCTATGCGTCGGGAGAGGTTGGCGCGGGCGGTCCGAAGCGGTTGCTTCCCTCGGTGCTGGGCATCGCCATGAACACCAGAAGAATGATGCCGCCAACGAAGGGGATGAGGGAGATCAGAACAAACCAGCCGCTTTTATCCTGATCGTGGAATCGGCGAACGGCAACGGCGATAGAGGGAACGACGAACGCCAGGCTCACAATGAAAAATACGATAAGAAGGATCGTTGACCCGCGAAACACGCTGCCGATGATGCTGAGCACGACGAAGATGATGAAGCAGAACAGCCAGAAAAGCCAATATTCGGCGCGCCCGGCGCGACCGCCGAATTGGGCGTATCTGTTTTTGAGAACGTCGAGAAACCAGTTCATAAAGCCTTCCTTTGGACAAGAAAAGATATTAAAAAAGTTTTTAAATAATACCTCTTTTTAAGGGGAAACCTTCATCGCGTCGAGGTTTTTTCAAACCATCGGGGCTATGCGCCGGGCGAAGTTGGCGCGGGCGGGCCGAAACGATTGTCTCCCGGCGTTCCCGGCAAAAGCATAAAGACAAGAACGATGAGGCCGCCGACAAAGGGGATGAAGGAAAGTAAAACAAACCAGCCGCTTTTATCCTGATCGTGGAATCGGCGAACGGCAACGGCGATGTGTGGAACGAGCATCGCCAGCCAATAAAGGAGAAGGGGACTGACAAGGAGGAAAAGTGCCATAGGGTGAGAATCTATATCAGCCCTGACGGAAGCCGGGATAAAGATAAAGCCTGCGATATTGATCACGATATCGAATGCGAGAAAGACGAGCCACATGAACATAACAAAAAACCAATACTCGGGGCGGCTGGCTCTGCCGTCAAATTTGGCGTATTTGTTTTTGAGAACATCGAGAAACCAATTCATAAAACTTTCCTGAGCAGAAATAATTTTTTGAAGCAAACAGGCTCGATCGGGCGCGTTTGAATGACGTCTGTTTTTTTAATCAGGCTCGCATATAAACTCGGCAGCTTTGTTTCGTTGCCTGAGTCGCCGAGGGCGGCGTCCCCTACAAAGCAATCCTTATCGCGCCGATGTTTTTTCTTTCCTTCGATACGCCCACACCATCATTGCCACGCCGACGATAGCCATCGGCAGCGACAACCATTGTCCCATCGACAGTCCCAGCGCCAGCGGCGGCAGAAAGCTGTCGGGTTGGCGAAAAAATTCGACGGTGAAACGAAAACTGCCGTAACCGATGAGAAAGAGCCCCGACACTGCCCCGCGCGGTTTCGGGCGCGCCGAAAACCACCACAAAATCACAAACAGCAGCACGCCTTCCAGCGCGAATTGGTAAAGCTGCGACGGATGACGCGGCAAATCATCGACTTGCGGAAAGATCATTGCCCACGGCGCGTTGGTCGGGCGTCCCCACAGTTCGCCGTTGATAAAATTGCCGATGCGGCCGGCGGCGAGTCCCAGCGGAATCAGCGGCGCGATGAAATCGGAAATTTCGAGAAAGGGGCGTTTCTTTTGCCGGACGAGAATGGTGACGGCGATGAGGACGGCAATGAAGCCGCCGTGAAAACTCATGCCGCCGTGCCAGGGTTGAAAAATTTCGAGCGGGTGAGCGAAGTAATACGCGGGTTTGTAAAACAGCACATAACCCAAGCGGCCGCCGATGATGATGGCGAGCACGCCGTAAAAAAGCATGTCGTCGATGTCGCGCGTCGTCCAGCCGGGGTAAAGACCTTTTTTGACGCGGTATTTGCCGAGCACGAGAAAAAGCAGAAACGCGAGCAGATACATCAGCCCGTACCAATGGATGGCGAACGGGTCGAGCGTAAACAAACCGAGATTGAACGGGCCGAAAGAAATAGCGGCGGGATTGAATTGGGGGTGAACAAGCATGGCGGCGATTGAAAATCCAGAAGTGTTTTGGTTTAGCGCAGCTTTAAGTGAAACGTTGACACTCCCGAGGTGCAATTATTCATGGTTTCATTCTTCGCCCCCACTGCCCCATCCCAACCTTCCCCCAGCGGGGGAAGGAGGAGCATTCCCTCCCCCTCTGGGGGAGGGTTAGGGTAGGGGCCAGCAGTGTAAGGATGGACACGATTAAATCAAAACCGCTCTACATTGAAAGAGCCGCATTGAAAATGTGCGCTTATCCGGCGCGCCGCATCGAGTCGAAGAAGTCGGCGTTGTTTTTGCTGGCGCGCACTTTGTCGAGCAGAAACTCCATCGCGTCCAGATCGTCCATCGGGTAAAGTACTTTGCGCAAAATCCACGTTTTCTGCAATACATCCGGACTCAACAGCAGTTCTTCGCGGCGGGTGCCGGAACGGTTGACGTTGATCGCCGGGTAAATGCGTTTTTCGGCCATCCGACGGTCGAGATGAATTTCCATGTTGCCGGTGCCTTTGAATTCTTCGTAGATCACATCGTCCATTCGGCTGCCGGTGTCGATCAGCGCCGTGGCAATGATCGTCAACGACCCGCCTTCTTCGACGTTGCGCGCCGCGCCGAAAAACCGCTTGGGACGATGCAACGCATGCGCGTCGACGCCGCCGGTCAACACTTTCCCCGAGGTCGGCACCACGGTGTTGTAAGCGCGCGCCAGACGGGTGATCGAATCAAGCAGGATCACCACATCTTTTTTGTGTTCGACCAAACGCTTGGCTTTTTCAATCACCATCTCGGCAACTTGCACGTGGCGCGTTGCCGGTTCGTCGAAAGTTGACGCCACCACTTCGCCACGCACGGTGCGCGTCATGTCGGTCACTTCTTCCGGACGCTCGTCGATCAGTAAAACGATCAACACGACTTCGGGATAATTGGCCGCGATCGAATGCGCGATGTGTTGAAGCATTACGGTCTTGCCGGATTTCGGCGACGCGACCAATAAACCGCGCTGCCCTTTTCCTATCGGCGCAACGATGTCGATGATGCGGCCGGTGATGTTCTCTTCGGCTTTGATATCGCGCTCCAGCACCAGCGGTTTGTCCGGAAACAGCGGCGTCAGATTCTCGAAAAGAATTTTGGTTTTGGCGTTTTCCGGCGGTTCGTTGTTGATGGTGTCAACCTTGACCAGCGCGAAGTAGCGTTCGCCGTCTTTCGGTGTGCGAATCTCGCCTTCAATCGTATCGCCGGTGTGCAGGTTGAAGCGGCGAATTTGCGACGGCGAAATATACAAATCGTCGGTGCCGGCGAGGTACGATGTTTCGGGCGAGCGCAAAAAACCGAAGCCGTCCGGCAATACTTCAAGTACGCCGTCACCGTAAATGCTCTCGCCTCGCTTGGCGTGCGTTTTCAGCAGGGTGAAAATGAGGTCGTGTTTGCGCAGGCGGTTAGCCCCCTCGATACCCATCGTATTGGCCATATCGACCAGTTCGGTAACGTGTTTGCTTTTGAGATCAGAAAGACGCATGGTGATTAAATGTTGTAGAAAAGCCGCGTATTTGAAAAAACGGCAAAATCAGCGGTCAGCCCGCAGCGAATGGAGAATCAGGGAAAAATCCCGGAACAGACCCAAGAATAAAAAGGAGCCGTCCAGAAGCGGACTGGTGTATCTCGTGGAGTGGTGTCTCGTTGAGGCGGAATCCGCTCTGGATTTTTGATGGCGCTCGGCATTTTTTACGATTGCGCCGCCAATAGGACAGAACGTTAACGGTTCTAAAGGAGGCTGTCAAGAAAAGATTTGAGTTGACCTCGCGGCAAAGCGCCCATTTTTTGCCCGACGATCTTTCCATCGCGGAACACGATCAGGGTCGGCATGGCGCGGATACCGCAACGCTGCGCTGATTCGGGGTTAGCGTCAACATCGACTTTGACAAAATCCATCTGCTCGGCGTATTCCTCGGCCAGACTTTCCAGCGTCGGCGCCAGCATTTTGCAGGGACCGCACCACTGCGCCCAAAAATCGACCAGAACCGGACGCGGCGCATTCAATACGTCCTGCTCGAAACTGCTGTCTGTCACTTCCTTCATTTATCGCTCCTGTTGTTCAATTGTTGCCGGTTACGTCGCGCCAACGAATATTTTGCCGCCGTTTTGCTAGAATGATCCACTTTCAACCCGCCAACGGCAGAATCTTCATCATGACCTACGTAGTTACCGAAAATTGTATTCGCTGCAAATACACCGACTGTGTCGATCCCTGCCCCGTGGACGCCTTCCGCGAAGGCCCCAACTTTCTGGTGATCGATCCCGATGAATGCATTGATTGTACCTTATGCGTTTCCGAGTGTCCCGTGGAAGCCATTTTCGCCGAGGACGACTTGCCGACCGACCAAGTGGGCTTTACCGCCATCAACGCCGAGCTTTCCAAAGTCTGGCCGGTCATCATCGAGCGCAAAGCGGCGCTGCCCGATGCCGAAGAATGGAGAAGCGTGCCGGACAAGCGCGAACATCTGGAAAAATAACGCCTTTTGAGTGGTTGCTGATGGTGGCGCGCCCGACAGGAGTCGAACCTGTGACCCTTGGCTTCGGAAACCAATACTCTATCCAACTGAGCTACGGGCGCGGGGATTCCTCAAAAAGGCGTCAACCGCAGGAACGCGATTATAGCCAGAATGGCATGCGGCGTCCAATCAGGCGGCGCTCTTGCCAAAGACGCTTGCTTCCCGCTTGCCCCGAACGGCTTTTTTCTTCTTTCTGCCGCTGAACCATGTCGTCATACGTTATCGGAGACATTCAAGGTTGCCACAGCGAGCTGTGCCGCCTTCTCGACATGATCGGTTTTTCGCCGAAGCGTGACCGTTTGTGGTGCGCCGGCGATCTGGTCAATCGCGGCCCGGCCTCGGCGCATGTGTTGCGCGAACTGATGGCGCTCGGCGATTCCGCGCAATCGGTGCTCGGCAATCACGATTTTCACTTGCTGCTTGCCGCTGCCGGTTTTCAGGAAACCAAAAGCGATGACCGCCTCGATGATGTGCTGCTGGCCAAAGACCGCGACGCCATGATCGACTGGCTGCGTCGCCGTCCGCTGGCTGTTCGCTTCAATGAGGGTTTCGACGATTACCTTCTCGTCCACGCCGGCGTGATTCCCGAATGGAACGCCGACGACGTGATGCAACGCGCGCGCGAAGTCGAAACCGTTTTGCACAGCGATGACCGCGATACTGTTTTGCATTTTCTGCAACACCTCTACGGCAACACGCCGGCGCGATGGAACGAACACTTGCGCGGGCAGGAACGCTTGCGCGCCATCGTCAACAACTGCACGCGCCTGCGTTTTTGCGCCGAAGACGGGACGATGAATTTTTCGGAGAAAGGTTCTCGTGATGAACTGCCGCCCGGCATGCGCCCCTGGTTCGAGTTTGAATCGCGTCGCACACGGAACGTCACCGTGCTGTGCGGGCATTGGTCGATGCTCGGCCTGTCGCTGATGCCCCGCGTGCTGGCGCTCGATTCCGGTTGCTTGTGGGGCGGCACGCTGACCGCAGTGCGGCTGGAAGATCGGCGCGTGTTTCAAGCGCCGAGTGAACAGAAGTTGTTTCAGTCTTCGTAGAATGCATTCCACCGTCCGCTTGTGGCAGGGCGGGTTTGAAACCCGCCCCAGCGAATCAAAACTTCAACGTCTCTCCAAACGCTTCCTGATACCGCCGCGCGACATCGTCGCGGGTGACGGCATGGTTCTGCGGCCCCGGAGAAGCAATCTTGATCGCGCCGAGAATCGCTGCCAACCTACCGGTCGTACGCCAATCCCAACCGTGCGCGATGCCGTAGAGCAAACCGGCGCGGTAAGCGTCGCCGCAACCTGTAGGATCAACCACGGCGTCGGGCGTCACCGCCGGAATCGGCAACGCGCCTTCGGCGGTGATGATGTGCGAACCTTCTGCGCCGTGTGTGATGATCAATGCGCACACTTGTTGTGCGATTTTGTCGGTCGAAAGCGCGGTGCGCTCGCTCAACAAGCGCGCTTCGTAATCGTTCAGCGCTACGATGTCGGCGAGCGCGATCATCTCGATCAATTCTTCGCTGGAGAAAAGCGTCATCGCCTGGCCGGGGTCGAACACGAAAGGAATCTTGGCGGCGTGAAATTGCCGCGCGTGTTGCAACATCCCTTCGCGTCCGTCGGGCGCAACCAGCCCCAGCGCGATATTTTTCACGTCGCCCACCTTGACGCGATACGATTCCGCCATGGCGCCCGGATGAAACGCGGTGATTTGATTGTCGTCCATGTCAGTCATGATCGTCGCTTGTGCGGTGTAAGCGCCCTCGATCAGCATCACGCCGTCGCAAGCGATTTTCTGCGTCGCCAGCCGCACTTCGTAAGGTCGCCCGTCTTCGGCGCCCAGCGTCGCCATTACCACCGGCGAACCGCCTAACTTTTTCAACGAGTACGCGATATTGCCGGCGCAGCCGCCCCACTCGCGGCGCATGCTGTTGACGGTGAACGATACCGACAGCCGTTCCATCTGATCGGGCAACAAGTGCCGCGAAAAGCGATCAGGATAAACGGCGATGATGTCGTAAGCGAGAGAGCCGCAAATCAGAACTCGCGGCGAAGCCGGTGTTGAAGTCATGGCGTGTTCAAAAAAAGAAAAGATGCGGCATGATAAGCGACAATGCGTTTTTGCGCCATGATTTATTTTTCATCGCTTACTTCACATTTTTCAACATCGTTTGCAAAGCGCCGCGCTGGCGGCGCGAGACGGGCAACAATTCCGGCACGTCCTGCAACTCGACTTTCCAGCCTTCGTCTTCGTGGTCGCCGTCAGCGTCGGCAGCGTCGGCGCCATGTTTGTCGGCGACGATGCGCATCAAACTTTTGATGGCCCGTTTTGCCACCAGATAACTGCGGTGAATGCGAACGAAGTCGGGGGCAAATTCCTGTTCCAGTTTGATCAGCGATTCTTCGAGGATGAATTCACGCTCGCGCGTTTTGATCGTCACATATTTCAATTCGGCCTTGAAGTAAATCACTTCGTCGATCGGCACCAGCTCGATTCGTGTGCGTCCGACCACCGGCAGGAAGCGTCGCGCTCCTGTTGACAGCTCCGCAAGCTGCGTTTCCGAAATCGGCTCCAGCGCCGGAACTTTTCGCAGCGCTATCAACAAACGATCGATGCGCACCGGCTTCATCAGATAATCGACGGCGTTCAATTCAAACGCTCGCACAGCATATTCGTTGAACGCAGTCACAAAAATCACACGCGGCGGCTGCTTCATTCTGAGCAGATGTTGCGCCAACTCGATGCCGTTCATGTCGGGCATCTGGATGTCGGTCAGCAGCAAATCAACTTCGGAAATCTGCGCCCAATGCAGCGCCTCGCGGCCATTTTCAACTTCGCCGACGACGGTCAGCGGCAACGCCTGTTTGCAATCGTCGAGCAAATCGCGCAGACGGCGACGGGCGGGCGCTTCATCATCGACCACCAGAATTTTGAGCGGTCTGTCGGTTTTCGTTTCAGTGTTCATGGCTTGTGATTCCCCGATGAATTTTTGTCGCTGTTCTTGGCATCGCCCCCAGCGCGCGGCTCTTGGCGCGTTGATGGCGGCGATGCTTTGCGCCGATACGGCATTCGGATATGGACTTCATACTCTTCGTCGTTGATGATTTTGGAGGACATGCCCGCTTCGGCATCGAAATGCAGCGCCAGCCGCGCCCGCACATTGGCGACGGCGATGCGATTGCCGCGATGGTGGCGCTCATTGCCGGGGCGGTAAGGATTGCGCAGGATGGCGTGCACTTCATCGCGCGTCGAAAAAATATTGATCGAGATCGTGCCGCCGGCGCTCGCCGTTTCGACGCCGTGATGAATCGCGTTCTCCAGTAGCGGTTGCAACACCAGCGGCGGCACCATCGCGTCGGCGGGCATGCTCTTGATGTTCCAGTCAACTTCGAGGCGCGATCCCAGCCGCAATTTTTCCAGCCCCAGATATTGACGGCACAATTCGACTTCATCTCCCAGCGGCGTCAGATCGCGGTTGTCGCGCATCAACACGCGGAAAAGATCGGCCATGTCTTGCAGCGCCGCTTCTGCCTGACGAGGATCGTGGCGCACGATCGACATCACCGCGTTGAGGCTGTTGAACAAAAAGTGCGGACGAATCCGCGCTTGCAATGCTTGCAAGCGGGCTTCGATCACCACCGGCGACAGCATCCGGTTACGCATATGAAAATAATACAGCAGCCCCGCTTGCGCCAGTACGCCCCAGAACAACATCCACACGATGTCCGGCCAGAGCGAGGAGCGCAACAAAACAGTGATAATGATCGCACAGAAAAAAGTGATCGCCGTCACCACCGCCACGCCGCGCCAGTACGGCAATTTGGCGAGCCAGGGGTCGCACAACCATAGCAGCGTCAGTTCCAGAATCAGAAACGGCTCGACATGCCCTGCCAACTCGACCGCTGCCTGCGGCTGATCGTGCGCCGTGCCGTAGCGCGCCAGAATCGCCAGCGCCAAACCGAGATTGACGGCCAGGATCGTCCGCAGCACAACGCCCAGATTGCGCCAGTTCGGCATCAGTGGGGAAATTTCATTGTGCTTTGTGCTCATCGGCTTTGATTCATTTGGCAAAGACCTCACAACGGGTGAGGTTGTCACAGTTTGCCGCCATTGTCTCTAATGGCAAGGCGCTGCGCAAGTATGGCCGATTAACGGTTCTGTTCGAGCAAAATCATGGTATAAGATGCGCGGATGGAGAAATAGTGCATTCAAGGAAAAATGCGCCCTATGTGCAACCCTACTTGAGGAGACAATCTTGATTCTGATTGACAACTACGGCAGCGGCATCCATGCGTTTGACGCGCAATACGAACGGCCACTGCGCGTCGCCATTCATTTGGTCATCGACAACGGTCGCGTCGCCATCATCGACGCCGCGCATAACGCTTCGACGCCGCTCACTTTGGGCGCCTTGGCGCAACTCGGCTTCAAGCCGGAAGATGTCGATTACGTTTGCCTGACCCATGTTCACCTCGACCACGCCGGCGGCGCGGGTGTTCTCATGCGCGAATGCCGCAACGCCAAATTGGTCGTTCACCCGCGCGGCGCGCGCCACATGGCTGACCCGAGTCAGTTGATGGCGGGCGTCAAAGCTGTCTATGGTAATGAAGAAGCCGAACGGCGTTACGGCGAACTGATCCCTGTTCCTGAAGAGCGGATCATCGCCGCCGCTGACGAAACATCGCTCAAACTGGGCAACCGCGAATTGCTTTGCCTCGATACGCCGGGGCACGCGCGTCACCACCTCTGTTTTTACGACGCCACTGCCAACACCGTGTTCACTGGCGACGTTTTCGGCGTGTCTTACCGTGAGCTCGATATCGACGGGCAGCAATCCGTTCTTGTCACCTCCAGTCCGGTGCAGTTCGAGCCGCAAGCCATGCGCGATTCGATCCGCCGCATCCTTGCGCTTCAGCCCGAAGTGCTTTACCTGACGCATTTTTCGCAACTGCGCGAGCCGGTAGCGCGCGGCGATGATTTGCTTCGCCAGATCGACGCTTACGTTGCCATTGCCGAGAAGGCCGGCGCTGACGACGGCGGGCGTTGTCAGAGAATCACCGACGGGCTATGGCAATTCTTTGATGAGGAAGCGCAACGCCGAGGCTGGACTTTGCCCCGCGAAGAAAGGCGCGCGCTGCTGGCGCTGGATGCCGATTTGAATTCACAGGGGCTGGATGTCTGGCTGAAATCGCGCGCGAAGGCGTGAGTATCAGGGATCAGGATGTAGGGGCGATCTGTGATCGCCCGCAACAACAATGGGCGGCCGAGGATGGTCGCCCATTGTTCTCTCTGATACGCTGGGTTTTGTTTCGCCTGTCTGTTAAAATGCTCGCCTTATTTCCACTTCACGCGAGACGCGCATGGAACGCCCCAGCACCAAACCCCGCATTCCCAATTTTTCCTCCGGCCCCTGCGCCAAGCGTCCGGGTTACGACGTGGCGCGGCTCGACTTGTCGGCGCTGGGGCGCTCGCACC
>JAITBX010000029.1 GCA_031283405.1 Burkholderiales bacterium
CCCGGCATCGGCAAAAAAACCGCCGAGCGCATTCTGCTTGAACTGAAAGGCAAGCTCGCGCCTGCCGTCGGCAGTGCTGTCGTCAACACGACAACCGGCGTCGCCGATGTGATCAACGCTTTGCTGGCGCTGGGTTACAGCGAAAAAGAAGCGCACGCCGCCACCCGCGAACTGCCCGCCGACATCGACATCGCCGACGGAATTCGCAGGGCGCTGAAACAATTATCGAAAGCATAACGATGATCGAAACCGACTCTCTACACCGCGTTATCAAAAGCACGGTCGCCAATCCGCAAGAAGAAGCATTCGAGCGAACGTTGCGACCGCGCGCGCTCGACGAATACGTCGGCCAGGAAAAAATTCGCAGTCAGTTGTCGATCTTCATCGAAGCGACCCGCAAGCGCAGCGAAGCGCTCGATCATGTGTTGCTGTTCGGTCCGCCCGGTTTGGGCAAGACGACGCTGTCGCACATCATCGCGCACGAGCTTGGCGTGAATTTGCGGCAAACATCGGGGCCGGTGCTGGAGCGTCCCGGCGATTTGGCGGCGATCCTGACCAATCTCGAACCGCGCGATGTGTTGTTCATCGACGAAATTCATCGACTGTCACCGGTCGTCGAAGAAATTCTTTATCCGGCGCTCGAAGATTTTCAAATCGACATCATGATCGGCGAAGGGCCGGCGGCGCGCAGCGTCAAGATCGACTTGCCGCCCTTCACGCTGGTTGGCGCGACGACGCGCGCCGGCATGCTCACCAATCCGTTGCGCGACCGCTTCGGCATCGTCGCCCGTCTTGAATTTTACAGCGCCGAAGAGCTTGGCCGCATCGTGCATCGTTCGGCTTCGCTGCTCAACATCAAGATCGACGACGACGGCGCGCGTGAAATCGCCCGCCGCGCGCGCGGCACGCCGCGTGTGGCCAACCGTTTGTTGCGCCGCGTGCGCGATTACGCCGATGTTCGCGCCGATGGCGCGATTGACCGCGCCACTGCCGACGCCGCCTTGTCGATGCTCGATGTCGATCATCAAGGGCTCGACATCATGGATCGCAAGTTGCTCGGCGCCATTCTCGACAAATTCAACGGCGGCCCGGTCGGCGTTGACAATCTCGCCGCCGCCATCGGCGAAATGCGCGACACCATCGAAGATGTGCTTGAGCCTTATTTGATTCAGCAAGGATTTTTGCAGCGCACTTCGCGCGGTCGCGTCGCCACGTTGCAAGCGTATCGGCATTTTAATCTGATGCCGCCGCGACGTGACAACAACGATTTGCTCGAAGGAATGTGACACGATGCAGGAGAGCAAATTCTTCGAGTGGCCGGTGCGCGTGTACTATGAAGACACTGACGCGGCGGGCGTCGTTTATTACGCCAACTACCTGCGCTTCATGGAGCGCGCCCGCACCGAATGGCTATCGCATCTGGGCATCGAGCTTGCCGAACTTGAAGCGCGCGAACGCATCGTGTTCGTCGTCACCCGCGTCGAAATGGATTATCTGCGCGGCGCACATCTCGGCGATCGCTTGACCGTCAGCGTCGAGCCGATCAGCCTCAGCGCCGCTTCTTTCACGCTGGCGCAACGTGTTCGCAAACTCGCTTCGTCCGATGAACTTTTGATCGACGCCCGCGTCACGCTGGCGTGTCTGAATGCCGACCGCTGGCGTCCCGTCCGCACCCCGGCGGCGCTGCGCGCGCATTTGCCTCCTTCGCTTTCCGGTTCCACGAAAGGATAGTATTTTGAATGTTCAAACCGACCTCTCTATCCTGACGCTGATTGCTGAATCGTCGCACATCGTCAAGATCGTTATCGTTATTCTGCTGGCGCTGTCGTTCTGGAGCTGGCTGCGAATCGGCATGAAAATTCTGCAACTGCGCCGCGCCGCGCGAGAAAGCACGCAGTTTGAAGATGAATTTTGGCGCGGCGGCGATTTGAACGCTATTTATCAAAGCCTCGGCGCCGCTCGCATCGGCGACGGCATGAAACATATTTTCGTTTCCGGTTTCCGCGAATACACCAAGCACCGCAAACAAGGCAGCAGCAGCGCTGTATCCGTTGACGCCACGCGCCGCGCCATGCGCGTTGCGTTTCAGCGCGAACTCGATACGCTCGACGCCGGCCTGCCCGGATTAGCCACTATCGGCTCAGTGTCGCCGTACATCGGTTTGTTCGGCACCGTCTGGGGCATCATGAATTCGTTTCGCGGATTGGCGAGCGTCAGCCAGGCCACGCTGGCGAATGTCGCGCCGGGCATTGCCGAAGCGCTGATCGCCACCGCCATCGGTTTGTTCGCGGCGATTCCGGCGGTGATCGCTTACAATCGCTTCACTCACGATGTCGATCGGCTCTCCACGCGCTACGAAACTTTCATCGAAGAGTTTGCCAACATTCTGCAACGGCAAACCGTTTGACCGCTCACGAACGGAGAACATCATGCCTCGTGCCCGCAAAGCCATCAACCAAATGAATGTCGTCCCGTACATCGACGTGATGCTGGTGCTGCTCGTCATCTTCATGGTCACCGCGCCGCTGGTCGCACCCGGCGAAATCGAATTGCCCAATGTCGGCGCTGCCACGATCGAGGCGAAACAACCGTTTGAAATCACCGTTCTGAAAGACGGCCAACTGTCGTTGCGCAATCGCGCCAAGCCCGGCGAACCGGCGCAGCGTTTCAACACCGAAGCGCTGATCGCGCGACTGGTCGCGCAACAAAAAGAAAGCCCCAATCAAGCCGTCGTGATCGCCGCCGACAAAAACGTGCGTTACGAAAGCGTCGTCGCTGTGCTCGATGCGTTGCAACGCAACAACGTCAAAAAAGTCGGCTTGCTCGTCGTTCCCGGCACAAAATAACCACCATGCCGTCTAACGAATCGCCCTCCTCCTTGCACACCGCAGGCAAACCCAAGCGCCGCGCTGATTTCTGGGTTGCGCTGATCTTCGCCGTCATCGCCAATCTGATTTTTATCGGGCTGCTGGTTTTCTCCGTTTCATGGCGCAACCCGCCGCCGGTGCCGGTCACTGCCGAGTTATACACGCCGCAGCCGGAACCCAAACCGCTGCCGCCTGAACCCAAGCCGCCCGAACCGAAACCGTTGCCGCCGCCGGAAGTCAAGCCGCCGGAACAGCCCGACCCCGAAATCGCCATCAAGAAAAAGAAAGAAGAAGAGCGCCGGAAACAAGAGGCGGAAGAAAAAGCGCGTCAGGAAAAATTGAAGAAGGAACAACTTGAAAAGGAAAAAGCCACCCGCGAAAAAGCGGAGAAGGAGCGTATCGAGCGCGAGAAGAAAGAGAAAGAAGAAAAAGCGCGGAAAGACGCCGAGCAGAAAGCGCGCGAAGAAGCGGCGCGGCGCGAAGCCGAACTGCAAAAAGTGTTGGATAAGCAGCGTCAAGACGAACTGCAAGCCGCGCAAGATCGCTGGGTGCAAAGCATTCGCGTCAAAGTTACCGGCAATGTCGGCCTGCTGCCCAACATTCAAGGCAACCCCGAAGCCGTTTTCACAATCATTCAACTGCCGACCGGTGAAGTGATCGACGCCAAGCTGCAAAAGAGCAGCGGCAACGCCGCCTACGACGACATCGTTTACCGCGCAATCATGAAATCATCGCCGCTGCCGAAACCGGAACGTGCCGACATCTTCCAGCGCAATTTGCGTTTTGTGTTCAGGCCGAAGGATTAGGAGCTTGCAATGTGGGACAAACCCTTTTTGAATTTTCTCTATGAGAAACTTTTTTCAAAAAGAGTGTATTTCACTGTTGTCGTACTGGCACTCTTTCTTCTTGCTTTTTTAGCGAACGAAAGTGGGCGTAATCTTCTAAGCTATTTTTTAGGTGGCTTGATCGTCCTATTATGCCTGATCAGGCTATGGCTTCTTGAAAATAAAAAAGGAGCTATCTTCTTTTTAACCTATTATTTGATTGTTTTTTCCCTGCCGCTACTTATCCTCATCTTGAAACCGGCCGGGAGTATCGCTTCAGACGGAATAGAAGCTATTTTAGGCACCGCTCTTCTCGTTGAATATTTTCTGGCGCTTATCAGCCCGCTTATTACACTTTTGCTTGTCATCGCCTCATTGCTGGGGAATGCTCCTGTAAAAAAACGTGAATGAATTCACTTTCAAAGTGTCATAGGCTAGGATGGAACGAAGCGCAATCCCAGTAACACTGCTTGCCACGATTGAATCAAAACCGCTCCAGCAAAATATAGAGGTCGCACATGCAACTCAACGAAAAATTGCACAGACTCAAGATGACCTTCAACGTTACTCCGGAGATGGAACGTTTTGTTTATCTTTATCTCATCGTCGGGGAAAGTATTCATCTCATCGACACGGGCGTGCGCGGTTCCGAAAGAATCATTGCGGGTTATCTCGGCAGCTTGGGCAGAGGCGTCGCCGAAGTGAAAAGCATTCTGTTGACCCACTCGCACCCCGATCACATCGGTGGCGCAAAGGCAATCAAGGAACTGTCAAACGGCACAATTTACGCTTGCGCGCAGGAAAGAGCGTGGATAGAAGATATTGATGTTCAATTCAGAGAGCGCCCGATCCCCAATTTCTACGGCCTCGTCAATCAATCCGTTAGCGTCGATAAAATCATCCGCGATGGCGACGTGTTGCCTCTCGACTCCGGCGTAACGATCAAAGTGCTGGACACGAAAGGCCATTCTCAGGGCTCATTGTCTTTTCTCTGGATCGAAGAAAACATCATTTTTACCGGCGACGCCATTCCTGTTGTGGGCGACATTCCCATTTACATCAGCGCGAAAGACTCTGTGGGCTCTTTGAAAAAACTTTTGCAGGTCGGAGCCAATCAGTATTTGTCCGCGTGGAGCGAAGTCATGAATCAGCAAGACGGAGAAAATGCCATCGAAGAAGCGCTCGCGCTCTTCGACAAAATCAACGCCGCCGCCGCGAATGTGCTGAAACAATTGCCTGACGGCAGCGACGAAGAAATCGTCGCCGGCATTTGTGCGGCCTTAAAGCTGGAACAGCTGATCGGAAATCCGTTGTTTCGGAAATCGGTGATTGCGACTGTGAATGAAATAAAAGTGCCGTAGGCTGGGATGAAGCGAAGCGTAATCCCGGCAATGTCGCCCTGTTTGCTTACCATGCTGGGTTTCGCTTTGCTCTACCCAGCCTATGCTTGCTTTCTGGATTGCTTCGTCGCTTTGTTCCTCGCAATGACAGAATAGGAAATGCCGTCATTGCGAGCAGCCTTTAGCCGCGAGCGAGGCGTGGCGGGAAGCAATCCAGTGGCAGTGACAACTCCGGCGTTGGTGGCATCAACTGATTCGGGCGACCACAGGTCGCCCCTACAACGCTCTCAACCTCTGCGCCGCCGGCAATTTTCTGAGTCCCTGCCGCAAATAGCGCAGTGCCTGATGGCGTTGGCGCATCGTCGGCGCGGCGTAGCGCAGGATCACATACGCCTGCGCCATTCGCGTCAGTGTTGCTTGCCACGCCGGCCAACGCATCCCTGCCCGTTCCAGATAATTCAACGGCCCTTCGTTCATTTCGCGCGGCAAACCGGCGCGCGCCAATCGTGTGCATAGCGTTCGCCACATGATTTGCGCCGGTTCGCTTCGGCGTGTTCGCCACGCCAAGAACAGCACCAGCAATCCGACCCAAATCACAGCCAACCCGATCAGCGCCGCCGTCACTTTCCACAGTGCGCCGTCGAGATTCCAGTCGCGCCATAATTCGCGTTGTCTCTTGTAGTCAAATTCGATCACATGCTTCGTCCACGCATATTTGAGTGCGTCCCAATTGAGCGCCAGCGCTTTGAGCCAACCGGCGTCGATTCGCGCCAACGCCGGCACCAGCGCGCTGCCGGAAAGCGCTCGCCCCAAACCATATTCGACCCGCTCCGGCGCGACGGCCGCCGTCGGATCGACACGCTGCCATTCGCCGTCGATCAGCACTTCCGCCCAGGCGTGCGCGTCTGATTGGCGAACGATCATGTAGCCGCCTTGCGGATTGATTTCGCCGCCCTGATAGCCGGTGACGATTCGCGCCGGAACGTCGGCTGCTCGCATCAATATCACGAAAGCCGCCGCGTAGTGTTCGCAAAAACCGGCGCGCGTATCGAACAGGAAACCGTCGATCGGGTCTTTCTCGATGTAGTCCGGCGACAGCGTGTAGGAGAACGGTTCATTGTGAAAATAATTCAGCACGGTTTTCACATACCCTTGCGGCGTCGAGCCGCCGCGCAACTGCCGCGCCAGTTCGCGCGTTTTCGGATTGCCTTCTTTCGGCAAACGAATATTGAACCTGCCATCCCCTTTGGCCGCCGGAAAATGAGAACGCAACACCGAGGTCTGCGTATAACTCAGCGCTTGGCCGACCGGCGCGACCGACATCAGTTGCTGCGTGGTCGTCATGTACGCGAAGCGGCGCGCTCTTTCATCGGTGACACCGCCGAGCGGTTGCGGCAACTGCGAGGGCAATTCCAGCGCAAAAAGCCACTGCCGATAATGCGGTTCCAACGCTACGGTGTAGCGAATCTCTTTTTCGTTTGCCGCCGCCGGTTCGGGCGGCGCAGTGATGGTGATGCCCGGTTTCCAGTGCACGCCGTCGAAAAGAGAGAATACCGGCCCGCGCCAATAGCGTTGCGCGTTGGGCGGCGGCTCGCCCTCAAAATCGATGCGAAAAGCAATCGCGTCGGACAGCGACAGTTGGCTGATGTCAAGCAGTTCCATGCTGTCCGACAAGCCGGTCTGCGCTCCCTGCGCTCGCGGCAATCCCCACAGCGGCGCCGACAAGCGCGGGAACAACATGAACAGCAAGAGCGCAATCGGAATCCCCTGCAACACCAGAATCGAGAAACGCTTCATCGTTTTGTGGA
>JAITBX010000030.1 GCA_031283405.1 Burkholderiales bacterium
TTGATCGCGCACCACGATGCCTTGTTCGCCAAGCGTTTGAAACACGCGCGCCGCGTCGGGGAATCGCACCAGCAACCAGTTGCCTTCGCCGGAAAAAATATGATCCGCGCACGAACACGACGACAACGCCTGCTTCAGCCAGCGGCGGTTGTCGAGCACTTCGGCGATGTTGCGCTTGACGCGCTGCAAGCCGTCGCCGCTCAACGCCTGCGTCGCGATGTCCGCTACCGGCACGGGAATCGGGTACGGCGCAATCACTTTGAGCAACAAGGCAATCACTTCGGGATGCGCCATCGTGAAACCGCAACGCAAGCCGGCCAGCGCAAACGCTTTCGACAGCGTGCGCAAAATGACCAAGTGCGGAAACGAATCCAGCCACGGCGCCGCGCTCATGTCGGCGCGAAAATCGATATACGCTTCGTCGATCACTACCAGCGCTTTGCCTTCGGTCATTCGCAACAAGCGGCGCAAATCATCGTGATCGAGCAGGTTGCCGGTCGGGTTGTTCGGGTGACACACATACACCACTTTGACGCGCTGCGTCGTATCGTTGAGCGCTGCTTCGATAGCCGGCAAATCGAGTTGCCAGTTTTCCTTACTCGGCACGATCCGGCGAGCGACGCCGACGGTTTCGGCGCTGACGCCGTACATTCCATACGTCGGCGGGCAATAAAGCACGGCATCTCTGCCCGACTCGCAAAACGCGCGAATCAACAATTCGATGGCTTCATCGGCGCCGCGGCTGACCAATAATTGTTCAACGCGCACACCCGCATACGCCGCATACGCCGCCAACAACATCGGCGGCTGACATTCGGGATAACGGTTCAGCGTTTGTTGCGTCAGTTGATACGATGGCGCGCGCGGAAATTCGTTGGCGTTCAGCCACACATCGCCACGACCGCCGATGCGGCGCGCCGATTGGTACGGCGTCAACGCGCGCACACTGTCGCGCGCCAGTTGTTGAAGATTCATGTGTCCTCCGTTTTCTTGTCGCTTGCGATGGACTCTACCCGTAGCCGCACCGCCAACCGATGCGCGTCAAGCCGCTCAGCCGCCGCCATCGTTTCGACTGTCGTCGCCAATGCTTTCAAGCCTTCCGGCAAAAGCGTTTGCACGGTCATTCGCTTCTGAAAATCAGCGAGTCCCAAACTCGAATAACTGCGCGTGTAGCCGTAAGTCGGCAACACGTGATTGGTTCCCGACGCATAATCGCCAACGGCTTCCGGCGAAAAATCGCCGACGAACACCGAACCGGCATTTTGAATTTGATCCACCAACGTTTGCGGTTCGCGCGTTTGCAAAATCAAATGTTCGGGGCCGTAAGCATTGCTGATCGCCACGCACTCATCGAGATCGCGAGTCACCAACAAACGGCTGTGCGCCAACGCCTGACGCGCGATCGACGCGCGCGGCAACTCGCTCAACAAACGTTCGACCTCAACGGCCACCGCGTTTGCCAGCGCTACGCTCGGCGTCGCCAGCAGCACTTGCGAATCCGGCCCATGCTCGGCCTGCGACAAAAGATCAATCGCCACAAAGGTCGGATTGGCGCGTTCGTCGGCAATCACCATCACTTCCGACGGCCCTGCCGGCATGTCGATGGCGGCACCGTCGTGACGCTCGCTGACTTGCCGCTTCGCTTCGGTCACATAGGCGTTGCCCGGCCCGAAAATTTTATCGACTCGCGGCACGGTCTCCGTGCCGAACGCCATCGCCGCAATCGCTTGCGCGCCGCCGACGGCAAACACTTCGTCGATGCCGCACAACGAGGCCGCGTATAAAATTTCGCCGGCAATGGTGCCGCTGTTTTTGTCGGGCGGCGAGCACAGCACAACTCGGCGGCAACCGGCCAGCCGCGCCGGCACGCCCAGCATCAACACAGTTGACAACAGCGGCGCCGTGCCGCCCGGAATGTACAAACCGACCGACGCGATGGGGCGCGTCAACAACTCGCAGCGAATGCCGCGTTGCGTTTCGACGCTGATCGGCACAGGCCGTTGCGCCGAATGAAACTTTTCGATGTTGCGAACCGCCGTTGCCATCGCCGCCTTGATTTCATCGGGCAAACGTTTTCCCACCGCGTCGATGTCTTCGGCGCTCACGCGAATCGCTTCGCGTTCGACGCGATCGAAACGCGCCGTGTAGCTGCGCAACGCCGCATCGCCGTCGCGCTTGACGGTTTCGAGAATCTCGTTGACCGCCGCCGTGATCGCTGCCGACGCGCCGATGGCGGGGCGTTGCAGCAGTGCCGCCTGCGCCGCTTCAGAGCATTGCGACCAATCTGTGATCAACATTGTATCTTGCGTTGATTCCATCGCTCACTCCATCATTTTTTCAATCGGTAAAACCAGTATCGAGCTGGCACCGAGTTCTTTCAATTTTTCCATCGTTTCCCAAAACAACGTTTCGCTGCTCACCATGTGCATCGCCACCCGATTTTTGTCGTTGGCCAGCGGCAACACCGTCGGTCGCTCTGCCCCCGGCAAAACCGCGATGATTTCCTCTTGCCGATCTGTCGGCGCGTGCAACATGATGTATTTCGATTCGCGCGCCTGAATCACGCCTTGAATGCGTTTCATCAGCGTGTCAATCAACGCCTGCTTGCTCTCCGGCATCGTGGTGTCGCGCTGAATCAAACACGCTTTTGAGCGATAAATCACTTCGACTTCGCGTAAGCCGTTCGCTTCCAGCGTCGCGCCGGTCGAAACCAGATCGCAAATCGCGTCGGCCAAGCCGGCGCGCGGCGCCACTTCGACCGAGCCGGTCAAAAGACAGTGTTTGTAATTGATGCCGCGCTGATCGAAATACTGTTTCAACAAGTGCGGATACGAGGTGGCGATACGGCAATCGCGCAAACTCTGCGGCCCGTCGTAGCGCGCATCGGCCGGCACCGCCAGCGACAAGCGACAACTGCCGAAGTCGAGGCCGCGCAACAAGCGGTACGACGACGCCTCGCCTTCGGCACGGCGCATCAGCAACGCTTCTTCGAGCACGTTCTCGCCGACGATGCCGAGATCGACGACGCCGTCCATCACCAGCCCGGGAATGTCGTCGTCGCGCACGCGCAGCAGATCAAGCGGCATGTTCTCGGCGTAAGCGATCAAGCGCTGTTCGCTGAAATTGATTTTCACGCCGCAGCGTTCCAGCAGTTGTTGCGAATCGCGGCTCAAGCGCCCTGATTTCTGAATCGCAATCCGCAAATGTGTTTTATCCAACATACAAGCTCCTCAATACAAAATCCGCAAAACAAAAACCCCTGGAATCTCTTCCAGGGGTTTCGATCTTGCTGCTATTTCGTCGCCGCCGGAAGAGATCAAAACGTCTTCCAGCACAAACCGTCCTGAAAGACTATTCAGAATGGTGATGATGCGCAACGAACGGCAAAGTGTTTTTCATGTGCTGGGCAAAGCCAAATCGCAAAGTAAAGAAGGTAAACCATCCCGCCGCAAATTGCAACCGCTTGCGCTAACGGCAGGCGAGAAAAATGACGAAGCGGCTCAAAATGCCTACTCCAAGACCGCGCCAGCCATTCGCACATCATAAATCGCCCGTTTCACGTTCCCTCCCCCCCCCCTTGAGAACGCGCCGAATCCCTGAAGCATGAGCAGAGCGGCATTCCCGCCCTTTAATTTGTAAAAAGAATACACCAATCTTTTTACCCTCCCGTTTTTTGTAAATTCCTTTGCCCAAAAGTGGTATCTATTGCAGACTATAAGGGTGAAGCGATACCCCCAAAGGCATCGGATCACTAAAGCATCAAAATCATCAATCACCCTTCAATCAACGTATCGGAGACGGATCAATGTGCCGCAAACATGGATGGATCAGCGAGGATGGAAATCAGCCGCCGCGCGGTTCGTCGATCGACGTATCGGCTCACGACTCGTTCCGTCATCTTTTCTTTCAGGAAAGGAAAGAACATGTTTACACATTTCTGCAATAAATGGGCTCTCCCCTCTTTCATCACTCTGTTCAGCCTCTTGTTTGCCGGCGCCGTCAGCGCCGCGTCAAACTGCGTGGATTGCCACCGTCAGGTGACGCCCAACGCCGTCGTTGACTGGGAACTGAGCAAGCACAGCAAGGCCAGCGTTGACTGCGCCGTTTGCCACGGCAACAAGCACACGAACGCCAAAGATGCCGCGCAGGCCAAGATGCCGTCGCCCGACACCTGCGGCCAGTGCCACGCCGAGCGCGTCGCGCAATACAAGGCAAGCAAACACGCCGCCGCTTGGGTCGCCATGAACGCCATGCCGACGATCCACTATCAGCCGATGGCGATGATCGAAGGTCAGAAAGGCTGCGGCTCTTGTCACCGCGTCGGCCTCAAGACCGATGCCGAGAAAGAAACGCTGCGCAAACAGGGCAACGGCTACGGTTCGGCCGCCTGCGACTCCTGCCACACCCGCCACACCTTCTCGGTCGCGGAAGCCAAGCAGCCGCAAGCGTGTCAAACCTGCCATACCGGCTTTGACCACCCGCAGTGGGAAATGTATTCGGGTTCCAAACATGGCGTTCGCTATGGCTTGAAGCAACTCGGCATCCTGCAACCGACAGCGGCAGCGCCGACGTGCCAAACCTGCCACATGCAAAACGGCGATCATAACGTCCAAACCTCGTGGGGCTTCCTCGCCGTGCGTCTGCCCTTGCCGGAAGACAAAGTATGGGCGGCTGATCGCGCCACCATCCTGCAAGCGCTCCAAGTGCTCGATCCCGAAGGCAAGCCGACCGCGCGTCTCGATCTCGTGAAAGCGGGCAACGTGGCGCGGCTGACTCAGGAAGATTGGCAAAAACAACGCGACAAGATGGTCGCAGCGTGCAGCCAATGCCACGCCAGCGCGTTCGCCAAAGGCGAATTGGCGAAGGGCGACGACATGATCCGCGAAGCCGATCACCTGATGGCCGAAGCCATTCGCGTCGTTACCGGCCTCTACGCCGACGGCACCTTGCCGAAGCCAAAAGGCTACGCTTACGCCTTCCCCGATCTGCTCACCTTCCACGATGCGCCGACCGTCATCGAACAAAAACTGTTCGTGATGTTCCTCGAGCACCGGATGCGCGCCTTCCAGGGCACCTTCCACGCCAATCCGGATTACGCGATGTGGTATGGCTGGAGCGAAATGCGTCGTGACCTGACGGAAATCCAGAGCTTGGCCGAAGAAATGCGGCGGGCAAAAGGAACCGCGAAAAAGTAACGAAGCCATAGCGTCAAAATGCGGGGCGGGCAATGTGTCCGCCCCGTGTTTTTTTGATTTGCATCTCCACAAGGCCGAACAATGAGCGCCACACTTCTTGCAGCATGGATTGTCGGCTTTGTCATCAAAACGGAACCGTTGCCAAGCGGAGCGACACGAGTGACGTTGGACAACGGTCAGATCGGTATCGTGGAAAATCCGCAAAATCTTCAAAGTTATGAGCGTTTTCTTTTGCTCAACCTTGACAGGAAACAAGACGGCTTTACCAATGACGGCGTCGCCTTCAAGAAAAATCGGCAAAACATCGTCACCGAAATTCGCAAAGCGCGTGTGCGGGTGGGCATAAGCTCCCATTGGGAGCAGCCCTCAAAATCATCCCTCGTTTACGGTTTTTACAAACACTACGGCAACGCAGAACAGAGAAAGCGAGATTATGAAGAACCTTATTTGTCAATCGTTTGCCTTCCTACGCCCACGCCTTATGAATTGACACCTCTGCTGTCCGACTTTCCAAGCCTCAGTCGCATCGCCGAAGATGCTTCAAAAAACCATAAGCCTGTCGATATCGTGTTTGGAAACCATCCGGCAGAAATCATTGATATCCAGTTCAGCCAATCGGCGTTCAAAAATCTGCCGGGCAGTTTGCAAGCACACTATTTGTCCGGCGACGATGAGAAATAATATTTTCCGGGTATTGTCTGTCCGGCGGCTCACCCGCCTTTGCCCTTTTTAAACCATCCCTTCCCACTGGCCGTTCCGTCGGCGTTGTACCAAATAACCTCACCGTTGCTGACTTCGCCATCAAGCAACATCCAGTAAACCACCGCTCGCGGCAAGAGCGGCCACTCGGCGGGCGGTGTTTCACAGTCGTCCGCGGCATCGAACAGCGCGGAAGTGAAATAAGGCGCCGATAACAGCAGGCCGAGCCAAGTGATATTGGGGAGCTTTTTCGCCATACCGATTTCCTCGTGGAAGCCTGATTCAATTTTTTATTTGGGGCTTAGGAAGCAAACATGTTCAAAAGCATGCTAACTTCTTGAGATGA
>JAITBX010000093.1 GCA_031283405.1 Burkholderiales bacterium
AAATTTACGAGACTGAAAAGCACTGGCCGGAAGCGATTCGGGTGACGCGACAAATGGAGGCCGTGGCGCAAACGCCGCACTTCAAAGAAATCGCGCATTACCATTGTGAGATGGCGGAAGAGGCGCTGGTGCGCGGCGAACTGGCGTTGGCGCAACAGAATGTCGAACAGGCATTTTCCGAATATCGCGCCTGTGTGCGCGCTTTTCTGATTCAGGGCGACATCGAAATGGCGCACAACGAGCCTGACAAAGCATTGGCGGCGTGGGAGCAAATCGCGTCGCGCCAGATCGCTTCATTGGGCTTGGCGGCGGAACGTGTCGTCAAAGTTTGCAAGCAGACGGGAAAGACGGACTACGCGCTGCGCTTGTTGACGCGCTGGCAGCAGGAAGCGCCATCGCTCGATATTTTTCATGCGTTGTTTCATTTGAGCCTCGAAGAAGAAGGGGCGGAGGCAGCGGCGCAGCGAGTGCGCGATGAAATCGAGCAGCGGTCGAGCTTGTTCAGCCTCAATCATTGGTTGCAAGCGAGGTTGAGCACGGCTTCGTCGCCGGAAGCACAACAAAGTTTGTTGTTGATAAAAAATCAGGTGGCGCCGTATCTGAAAAAGATGGGGCAGTACCGCTGCACCCGCTGCGGCTTTCGCGCGCGCCAATATTACTGGCGTTGCCCGGGATGTCAGAAGTGGGAAACAACACAAGCGCGGCGCAGCGATACGCCGGAAGGTTTTCGCTGAAAATGTTGACTGAACGAAAAGAGATGCTATGAAAATCACCATGATCGGCTCTGGTTATGTGGGGCTGGTAACGGGCGCGTGCTTCGCCGAAATCGGCAATGAAGTGCTGTGTTTCGATATCGACGAGCGCAAGATCGACATTCTGCAAAACGGCGGCGTGCCGATTCACGAGCCGGGCTTGCAGGAGATGATCGCGCGCAATGTGGCGGCGGGGCGTTTGCATTTTTCAACCGACATCGATCATGCGGTCGCTTTCGGCGCGTTGCAATTCATCGCGGTGGGAACGCCTCCCGGCGAGGATGGTTCTGCCGACATGCAGTATGTGTTGGAAGCGGCGCGCAATATCGGACGACGGATGAAAGAATGGAAAATCATCGTCGATAAATCGACCGTGCCTGTGGGCACTGCCGATCGAGTGCGGGCGGTGATTGCCGAGGAGTTGGAGAAGCGTCGCTCGAAAGTGGAATTTACCGTCGTGTCGAATCCGGAATTTCTGAAAGAAGGCGCGGCGATCGACGACTTCATGAGCCCGGATCGGGTTGTGATCGGCACCGATCATGCGCGGGCGGCGCGGGTGATGCGCGAATTGTATGCGCCGTTTCAACGGAATCACGAACGCTTACTGATGATGGATGTGCGCTCGGCGGAGTTCACCAAGTACGCGGCCAACGCCATGCTGGCGACGCGCATTTCATTCATGAACGAATTGGCCAATCTCGCCGATCGCTTGGGTGTGGACATCGAAATGGTGAGGCAAGGCATCGGCTCCGATCCTCGCATCGGCTACGGCTTTTTGTACGCCGGCGCCGGTTACGGCGGCAGTTGTTTTCCCAAGGATGTCAAAGCGCTGTTGCGAACGGCGTCGCAAGCGGGCGCGCCGCTTCATGTGCTGGCCGCCGTCGAGCGTGCCAATGAACGGCAGAAGCATGTGCTGATCGAAAAAATTTGTGCGCGCCTGGGCGATGATTTGTCCGGCTGCACGGTTGCGTTGTGGGGATTGGCGTTCAAGCCGAACACCGACGATATGCGCGAAGCGCCGTCGCGGGTGATCGTCCGCGAACTGTTGCAGCGCGGCGCGCAAGTCGTGGCTTATGATCCGGTGGCGATGGATGAGGCGCGCCGCGTTTTCGATCAGGAGGAGTTGAGCCTGACGTATGCAGGGTCGGCGATGGAAGCGGCGCGCGGCGCTGACGCGCTGGTGCTGATGACCGAATGGAAAGCTTTTCGCTCTCCCGATTTTGCGGAGCTTCGCAAACAACTCAAAACACCGCTGCTGTTCGACGGACGTAATATCTATGACCCGCAAAGCGTGCGCGAAGCCGGATTGGAGTATTTCGGAATAGGGCGGCGTTGATGACCTCCGGCAGTTTTCACGGTAGTTTTCATTTCGCCGATTGGAAGGACAAGCTGGCGAAAGCCAGAGTGCTGATTGTCGGCGATGTGATGCTCGACCGTTACTGGTTCGGCGATGTCGAACGTATTTCGCCGGAAGCGCCGGTGCCGGTTGTGCGGGTTGTGCGCGAAGAGATACGTCCCGGTGGTGCGGCCAACGTGGCGCGCAATGTCGCATCACTCGGCAGCCAGGCCACTTTGCTGTCTGTGGTCGGGGACGACGAAGCGGGAATAAAACTGGAAGCGCTGATTCGGAGCGAGAAAGTGATTTCATCGTTTCAACGCGATGCGCAACTGCCGACGACAGTAAAGCTGCGCGTGATCGGGCGGCAACAACAATTGTTGCGCGTTGATTTTGAAACGCAGCCGTCGCGCGAAGCGCTGGCCGGCAAACTCGCCGAGTTCAAGGCGCGTGTCGGCAGCGCCGATGTCGTGTTGCTTTCCGATTACGGCAAGGGCGGCTTGCGTCACATCACGCAGATGATCGAAATGGCGGCAGCGGCGAAGAAGTCGGTCATTGTCGATCCCAAAGGCAGCGATTGGGAAAAATATCAGGGCGCGTTCATGATCACGCCCAACCGCAGCGAGTTGTTGCAAGTGATCGGCGCTTGGCGCGATGAAAACGATTTGGCGACGAAGGTAACGCAGTTGCGGCGAGCGTTGAAAATCTCGACGCTGTTGCTGACGCGCTCCGAAGAGGGGATGAGCCTTTTTACCGAAGAAGGAAGCTGGCACATTCCGACCCGCGCGCGCGAGGTTTACGATGTTTCCGGCGCTGGTGACACCGTCGTGGCGACGCTCGGCGTTTTCATGGCGGCGGGCGCGCCGTTGCGGGAAGCGGTTTATTTCGCCAATGAAGCGGCCGGCATCGTCGTCGGCAAATTCGGAACGGCGGTGGTGACGCCGGAAGAATTGCAATAGAAAGTGTCTCGTGGTGTTGACTGAAAACCCGCTGACCGAAAGTTCATTGACGCACGCCGCGCTCAAGCAAAGCCATCGCTTGGTGCGCGACGAACACCCCGTCAACCTGAGATTGCGTGTTCACCGCGCATTGAGTTGGTTGAATCGCGCAGAACAAGCGGAAGATGTGGACGGCAAATTCATCTTCTTGTGGATCGCTTTCAATGCCGCTTACGCGCAGGAATTATTCGACGACAACAACCACGCCTCCGGCACAGTCGCATTCACAGCCTTCCTAGAAAAACTTTGTGATCTCGACACCAACAAGCACATCGACAAGCTGGTTTGGAAGGAGTTCTCTCAAAGCGTTCGCGTGCTGCTTGACAACCCTTACGTTTTTTCTTCGTTCTGGGATTTCCAGCGCGGCAAACTCGATGAGAGTGGATGGAAGAAACGCTTTGCAAGCGCCAAAGAGGCGGCGAGCCTCGCGTTGAAAAGCGGTAACACCGCTGTGCTGCTCTCGATCGTGTTCAATCGGCTCTACACGCTGCGCAACCAGTTGATTCACGGTGGCGCAACGTGGGACGGCAAGGTCAACCGCGACCAACTGCGCGACTGCACCCGTTTCCTGAGCAAACTCGTCCCCGTGATTATCGCGCTGATGATGGACAATCCGAATGCGCTGTGGGGCGACGCGGTTTATCCTGTCGTCGAGCAGGGCGTTTGATCTCAAAATCTGTAGGGTGAATTGCTCATGGTAGCGCAGTAGGATGGGTAGAGCGTAGCACAAGGCCGAAGGCTGGTTCCGCGTAGCGGAATGCGGCAAAGCCGCACAAAACCCATGCTGACAGATGCAAACAGAACACGAAGTTGCTGGGATTACCCCATGCTTTATCTCAGCCTACTGCGCTGAGTCAAGCGCTGGCGGGCGGGAACAGATCGCTTCTCCTCTCCCGACCTTCGGCCACCCTCTCCCGCAAGCGGGAGGGGGGAGAGAATAGGTTTCTTGCGCTGTTGACGCCAATGGCTGCCATTTGCAATGCGGCGAACGGGACGCCGAGGGCGGCGTCCCCTACAATGATAAATTCACTTTCGCCGCCGAGCGAACGAGTTCAAGCGCCGCACGGATGATGTCGTCGGAGAGAACGCCCAGCGGTCCCTTGCCTTCTTTCACCAGCGCATCGGCGGCTGCGCCGTGCAGGCAGACGGCGTAACGTAGCGCGTGCGATACTTCGACACCTTGCGCCAGCAGCGCGCCAATCATTCCCGCCAGCACGTCGCCGCTGCCGCCGAACGCCAGCGCCGGATTGCCGGTAGTGTTGATGCTCCACGAGCCATCAGGGTCGGCGATGATGCTGCCGCACCCTTTCAACACGGTATGCGCCTGATAGCGTTGCGCGATTTCGCGGGCGGCTTTCGGACGGTCGTTTTGAATGTCGTCGGTACTGCATTGCAACAGACGTGCTGCTTCCGCCGGATGTGGTGTGAGGACGGTAGGCGCATGTCGCTCAGCAACGCGGGCAGTCCATTCGGGGTGTTGACCAAGCAATGTCAGGGCGTCGGCGTCGAGCAGTAGCGGGGCATCGGACGAAAGCGTCGTCGTCAGAATGTCCGAGGCGAGGGAGGAAGTGCCCAGTCCGCAACCCATCGCCCAAGCGTCATGCGGCAGGCGCAGCAAGGCTTGCGCGGGGTGCAGCATCAGTTCGAGACAGGCGGGATCAAACGACGGCGTATCGCCGAGAAAACCGACGCGAACTTTTCCGGCGCCCAACCGTGCCGCAGCGCGACCGGCAAGTAACGGCGCGCCGCTCATGCCGGCAGCGCCGCCGAGAATGCCCAAGCAACCGAAAGAGCCTTTGTGGACATTGCGGAGGCGACGGCGCATGATGAAGGGCAAGTGGGTTTCGATGAAATGAGCGTTGATGGCGTCAGCGTCGGCATGCGCTGCGAGATCGTCGGCCGGAATGTCGAGAGAAGCGAGATGCAGTTCGCCACAATGATCGGGACCGTCGAGCGTCAGCAAGCCGGGCTTGAGCGCGATGAAACTGAGAGTGGCGTCGGCGCGAACGGCGGGAGTGAAGGCGACGCCGGTATCACCGACGAGTCCGCTGGGAATGTCGAGCGACAGCACATAAGAGTGATGCGAAGCGCGCATGTCGTTGACCCAGCGAATGAGGTCATCGAAAGGCGTGACGGGAGCGCGGCTCAGGCCGATGCCGAAGAGGGCGTCGATGACCAGAGCGGGAGGTTCAAGCGATTCGGGAAGCGTCTCATGCAGTACGCCGCCAGAACCGATAAATTCAGCGAGCGCGACGGCGGCGTCCGGCGGGAATGCGTCGGTGGAAGGCGCGACAACGCAGGGAGAAAAACCTTGTTCGCGCAACAGACGAGCAAGAACCAAACCATCGCCGCCATTGTTGCCCGGCCCGCAGAGGATAACCATCGAATTGTTCGCAGGCATTTCCGGCAACAGCGGCGCGATGAATTGAAGCGCCGCCGCGCCGGCTTTTTGCATCAGCGACGCTTCGGCATAATGTTTTTCGACGGCGCGCAACTGCGACACTGTCAACAAGGGTGGCAAAGACGGAAGATGAGCGGGGGCATCGAAGATAGGCATGGCAGCCTCAAAGAAATGCGAAATTGTAAAATTGTAATATACCTTACTTGGGTGCTGCGGCAAAATATCCGACGCCGGAAAAAAGCGTAGTAGTATAGCGAGAAGTGGCGTTGCGGCGCAGTGCGGTTGCTGACGCTGCCGGATATTTTTTGATGGCTCATTGAGAGAAGGAGGCATGATGCGCAAGACCTATATTCTGCTGCTGCTGGCAGCATTGACTTGTTTTGCCGCGCCGGTGATGGCGCAGGAATTGGCCGGTACGTTGAAGAAGATCAAGGATACCGGCACGATCACGATTGGCCACCGCGATTCTTCGATTCCGTTTTCTTATTACGACGATAAGCAAAATGTCGTCGGTTACGCGATTGATTTGTGCATGAAGGTTGCCGACGAAGTCAAAGCCGAATTGAAAATGCCGAATCTCAAAGTCAAGCTCAATCCGGTCACATCTTCGACGCGAATTCCGCTGATCGCCAACGGCACTGTCGATATCGAATGCGGCTCGACGACGAACAATCTGGAACGGCAACAGCAAGCCTAGTTTTCGCCGACGTATTATGTGATTACGACGAAGTTCGTCACCAAGAAGGGCGCGCCGATCAAGTCGTTCAAAGATTTGAAAGGCAAAACGGTATCGACCACCGCCGGAACTACCAGCGCCAAACTGCTGGCCGAGATGAACAGCAAGGATGGCTACGGGATGAACATCATCTCGGCCAAAGACCATGCCGAAGGTTTTCTGTTGGTCGAATCGGGGCGGGCGCAAGCGTTCGCGATGGACGACATTCTGATTTACGGTTTGATCGCCAATTCCAAAACGCCGGACAATTATGCGTTGTCGGATGATTGGCTGACGATAGAGCCTTACGGCGCAATGACCCGCAAAGACGACAAGCCGTTCAAAGCCCTCGTTGACCGCGCTTTCAAAAAAGCTTTTGCCAGCGGCGAAGCAGAGACGCTTTACAAGAAATGGTTCTTGTCGCCGATTCCGCCGCGCGGCGTGAATCTCAACGTGCCGATGAGTCCGTTGTTGAAGAAAGTTTTTGAGCATCCGACGGATTCGGGCGATCCGAAGGCATATGAATAGGCGCTGAACAAACTCAGAGCCGTAAAGCGGTACAATACACGGCGAACGTTTCATTGAAGCGTTCGCCGTATTTGTTGGCGGCGCAAAAACTCTGAGAGCAAGATGAATTACAACTGGAACTGGCATATCTTCTGGGAGGCGTCGCCCGACGGCAGCGGCACCTATCTCGATGTGTTGCTCAACGGTTTGCAGTGGACGCTGGCGACATCGTTATTGGCGGCAGCGCTGGCGTTTTTGTTCGGCTCCGTGATCGGCGTGATGCGCACGACGCCGTCGCGCACATTGCGGGCGATCGGCACGGTTTACGTTGAACTGTTTCGCAATATCCCTCTCTTGGTGCAGATGTTCCTCTGGTATTTCGTTTTGCCGGAACTTTTGCCGTCGGCGATGGGCAACTGGGTGAAAGCGATGGCGCCGCCGTGGGCGTCTTTTTTCCCGGCGGTAACATGTCTGGCGTTTTTCACTTCGGCGCGGGTGGCTGAACAAGTGCGCGCCGGCATCGAATCGTTGTCGAGCGGTCAGCGTCTGGCCGGTTTGGCAACGGGCCTGACGCTGGCGCAAACGTATCGCTATATTTTGCTGCCGGTCGTTTATCGCATCATCACGCCGACGCTGACTTCCGAATTGATGAACGTCATCAAAAATTCGTCGGTGGCGCTGACGATCAGTCTGGTTGAACTGACTTCGGCGGCGCGTTCGATGCAGGAATTCAGTTTTCAGGTGTTTGAAGCGTTTACTGCCGCGACGCTTATTTACGTCTTTATCAATGTTGTGGTCGTGATCGTGATGCGGATTCTCGAAAAGAAGACAACGATCCCCGGTTTTTTCAGCGGCGAGACTGACCGGCCGGTTTCCGATTGAGGCTCGCCATGTTTTCCGATTTCGATTTTGATGTTATCGAACGTTCGTTGCCTTATCTTTTCCGCGAGGGGATGACGTTCACGCTGGAACTGACGGTCTGCGCAATGATCGGCGGAATTATTCTGGGCACTTTGTTGGCGATGATGCGGCTTTCAAAATACCGCGCGATTTCGGCGCCAGCCGGAATGTATGTCAATCTGACGCGCGCCATTCCCTTGCTGCTGGTAATTTTCTGGTATTACTTCCTGATGCCGTATGTGTGCGGGTATTTGTTGCACGAACTGTATCTTGTCGTGCCGAACGCAGTCGGCGATGCGCTGGTCGAT